>DATHDT010000413.1:0-7730 GCA_035318905.1 Gemmatimonadales bacterium
CTGCACGCCGTGGCCCGACCCGACGACGGTCGCCGCGGGCCACGGCGTGCAGCGCTCAGCGCCGGTTTCGAACGCACGAATCACCGGGGCGCAGCCCGTCGCTTGCACGCTGTACATGCGTGGCAGCGCGGGGCCTGTCACCCACCCGCTCGCGCGCAGTTCCTGGAATGCCTTCCACATGCCGATCAAACCGGTGCCTCCCCCGGTCGGATACACAATCGCGTCGGGCAGGGTCCAACCGAGCTGCTCCGCCAGCTCGAGACCCAACGTTTTCTTGCCCTCGATGCGATATGGCTCCCGCAACGTCGAAACGTCTACCGCGCCAGTCTCGGCGGCGAAGGCTCGCGCGGCTTTGCCGCAGTCGCCGATGTGCCCGTCCAGGAGCACCAGGTCGCCACCGTCGCCACTGAAAGCGCGGATCTGCGCGAGGATGGGCGTGGGAGTCGTGGCCGGCGCGTAGACGCGGGCCCGCGCTCCGGCGCGCGCGGCGTAGGCCGCGAGCGCGACGCCCGCGTTTCCGGCCGTGGGTACGACGAATTGCTTCGCCCCCGCAAGCACGGCACGCGTCACGGCGGCGGCGAGGCCCCGCGCTTTGAAGGAGCCCGTCGGGTTCGTGCCCTCTTCCTTTATCCACAGGTCGGCAAACCCACTGCGAGCGCCGAGCCGTGGTACGCTCAGGAGAGGAGTACCGCCCTCGCCCAGAGTTACCGGACTCTCGCCCGCGAGGAGCGGGAGCCATTCCCGATAACGCCACATCGTCCAGGGCCTGCCCTCGAGCAGCGCCTTGGCCTCAGGGCGCGGCGCCGCGGCGTACCGCACCAGGTACGGTGCGCCGCACGACTCGCACACACCCGGCAAGCCGTCCGCGGACCGTGTCCGCACCGGCACGCAGGCCGAGCATTCGAGGCTCCATGTCATACGCGTTGGGTCAGCTTGTCGAGGATGCGCTCGGCGAGGCGCGTCGAGAATCCGGGGAGCGCGGCGATTTCTTTCGGTGTGGCCGTCTTCACCCCGGCCAGCGAGCCGAAGCGTTCGAGCAGCGCCCGTCGCCGCGACGGACCGACGCCTGGAATACGCAGCAGCTCCGACGTGATCGTGCGAGCCGAGCGGCGCTTGCGACTGTAGCCCACGGCAAAGCGATGAGCCTCGTCACGGGCGCGTTGCAGCAGCTTGAGCGACGGGCTGCGGCGCGACAGCCGCAGCGGGTCGGGCTGAGCAGGCAGGAACACCTCTTCATCACGTTTCGCCAGACTCACGATCGGTACTCGCTCGAGCTGCACGCCGCGCGCAGCGTCGACGGCGGCGCCCAGTTGTCCCTTCCCACCATCAATTACCATCAAATCGGGCAATGATTTTCCTTCATCGACACGGCGCCGCAGGAACCGCGTGACAACCTCGTGCACGGCGGCGTAGTCGTCCTGCTGCGCCACGCCTTTGATCTTGTAGCGGCGGTACTCCGCCTTGCGCGGGCGACCAGCTTCGAACCACACCAGCGAGCCCACGGTGTCACGCCCCTGATTAGTGGAGATGTCGATACAGACCATCGACCGCGGAACCACAGCGAGTCCGAGATCGCGTCCCAGGGCGAAGACGGGATCGGCGGACCGTTCGTCGATGTCGAAGGCCTCGATCTTGAAGCTGTCGAGCAGGTGCCGCGCGTTCTGGTCGCCCAGCTCCGCGAGCTTGGCGTTGGCGCCCCGCTGCGGCACGACAAAGTCCACGCCGGGCGCCAGTTCGTGAAGCGCGTCGATGTCGGCCGGGGCATAGGGGAGCACGACGCGGGCGGCCCGTTGCTCGAGCGGCAGGTAGTAGCCCACCAGGAACGCGCTCAAGACCTGGTCCTCCGCCGCGTGCTCCACATTCTCCAGGAACCGATGCTCTCGCGCGATCAGGCGCCCGTCCCGAATCCGCAAGATCACGCCGCACGCGTCGTCTCCGTCACGCGCCAACCCGATGGCATCGGCGTCCCCGCCCCCAACCACTTCCACGGTTTGCGGCTGCTCGAGCTGGTCGAGCCATTTCAAGGCGTCGCGCAGCTGAGCGGCGCGCTCGAAATCGGTCGCCTTGCTCGCGCCCTGCATCCGCTCCCGCAGACGCGTGCGCACATCGAGAGTCTTGCCCTCCAGGAAGAGCACGACGTCCTCAACCATCCGGCGGTACTCCTCGACGCTCTGGTACCCGACGCAGGGTGCCCTGCAACGATCGATGTGATAATCGAGGCATGGGCGATCGGGAGCATCGGTGGGCAGGTCCCAATGACACGACCGCACGGTGAAGATGCGCCGGATGATCTTGAGCGTCTGGCGCAGCGTGGCGACGTCGGTATACGGTCCGAAGTAGCGCGCGCCCGGCAAGGCCACGCGGCGGACGACGAGCACGCGCGGGAACGGCTCTCCGAGCGTCACCGCGATCTGCGGATAGCTCTTGTCGTCGCGCAGCCGAATGTTGAATCGCGGCTGGTGCTCCTTGATGAGATTGTTCTCGAGCAGCAGCGCCTGCGCCTCGCTCGGCACCACGATCGTCTCGAGATCCGCGATCTGGCGGGCGAGGGCTTCGCGTTCCGGCGTGGCCGGGTCGGCGTCGGACAGATAGCTCGGCACACGGGCGCGAAGGCTCTTCGCCTTGCCCACGTAGAGGATCTCGCCCTCGGCGTCCTTCCACAGGTAGACGCCCGGTTGGTCGGGGAGTGCCGCTAGCTGGCGCGCGAGCCGGTCAGGGATTGCCATGAGCGTAACGCATCGGGGTGGCGAAGCACCAACGTCAGCGCTCCGTACGTCACCCCAAAGATACCGAGCACGGCAAGGCCATGCGGAATCGGGCGCCAGCCGGCGCTGAGGCCGGCGCCCGCCATCGCGAGCGCGGCGCCCGCCAGTCCCGCAAAGACGACCACGCCAAAGAAACGCCAATCGGTGACGCCGAGCACCGTCCCGATGCGGCGGTCGAGATCGCGCAGATGCAGCACGACGTTGAGCGTTGAACCGAGCGACGAACCGAGGGCGATCCCCGCGGGGCCGAGGCGCCGCATGAAGAACCACGACAACACCGCGGAGACGCCGAGGGAAAGCACCGCGATCCGGACCGGGGTACGGGTATCCCGCAGTGCGTAGAACCCGGACGCGAAGAGCTTCACGGTCGCCTGTCCGAGGAGACCCACGCCGTACGCGGCGAGCACGCCACCGACCAGGAGCGTGTCATCCGCGTCGAACCGCCCCGTCTGGAACAGGGCGCCGACGATCGCCGGGCCCAGGGCCACAAACGCAAAAGCCGACGGCACGACGAAAAACGCAATGCGGCGGAAGCCGACGCCGATCCGGCCCCGCAACTGGTCGTTCGGCGCCGGGCTCGCGGCGTCGCGCGCCAGGTCGGGCAACGCCACGGCGGCCACGGACACACCGAACAGGCTGACGGGCAGCACCTGAATCAGCTGCGCGTAGCCGAGGCTGGCCACACCGCCGGTGCCGGTGAACGAGCCGAGGAACGTGTCGATGAACCCCGACAGCTGCGCCACCCCTGCCCCGATCACGAGCGGCGCCCAGGCCATGATCACCGGTCGCACGCCCTCGACGGCGGTGGAGAGGCGCAGTCTGATCCCACCGAGCAGGCGCCAGCACGCAGGGACCTGCACGGCGATCTGGAGGATGCTCCCGGCGACCGTTCCCCACGCCAGGGCGAGCGAGAAGCGGTAGAGCTGGTCCGGCAACGGCAGGTTCCGGCCCGCGAGCCACGAACCGGCGGCGACCATGGCGATGATCCCCGCCACGTTCCACAACGCCGGTGCGGCATACGGGAGGAAGAAGCGGCGGTGGGTATTCAGGACCCCGAGGCACCACGCGGAGACGACCATCAACCCGGTCATCGGGAAGAGGATGCGCACGAGGACCGTCGTGAGCTCGCGGCGCGGACCGTCGAAGCCTTGGGCGACGATCGCGGTGAGCGCGGGCGCGAAGGCGATCCCGAGGAGCGCCAACACGCCTGACGCCAGCAGCAGCAGGCCCAGGACCGCCCCGGCGAGGGCGCGCGCGGCCTCCTTGTCCTCCCGTTCGTTCAGCGCCGCATACACCGGGATGAACGACGCCGAGAGGGTCCCCTCGCCGAGCAGGTTGCGAATCGCGTTGGGGATCTTGAGGGCGGCGCGAAACGCGTCGGCCGCCGCGCTGCTGCCGAAATAGTAGGCGAACACCCGCTCGCGCACGTATCCCAGGACGCGCGTGACGAAGATGCCCGCGGCCACTCGAGCGGCGGCCACGGTTAGGTGTTGGGTTTCTTCCGGTGAGGATCTTCCAGCAGACGCTGCATGAACTGCACCTCGTCGCGCATGCCGGAGAGCGAGCGGGTGAGATCTTCGATCTCCGTCTCGAGCGCCTCGACTTTGCGCTGCAGGTCACGGAGCTCGGGCGCGGGACCCGCGCCGGTTCCGGCTCCGCCCTCCAGACGGCGTGCCACGGAACGCCCCAGCGGCGAGTCCACGAGAATGGCCGCGACCGGAATCATCAGCGCGACGATGAGAATAACCGCGAGTACCCACATATGGTGACGGATTCTATGGAAGGCCCGCCCACCGCGCCACCTCTGCCTCGATGGCGTCCACCAATTCAGGGCCATAGCGCCCCACGAACGAGGCGGCGGTGAGCACGCGCTCCTGTGGCTGCCCCTCGGGGAACAGCGAGGCACGGGCGCGCCCCAGCTGTCCCGACAGCGTTTCATTGGCCCGCTTGAGGCTCGCCACGAGTTTCTTCTCGACCTCCTGCGTCCCGGCGAGGGCGGCGTTGCGCGCCGACTGGACATTGCGCTCGAGCGTCGGATCGATGCGCGCGATCGCCGTCGCCAGGCGCCCGTAATACTGGTCCAAATCCGCCCGCAGGCGCAGGAGACTGTCCGAGATTTCCGCCGGGACGGCGTCGCGGGCGAAGCGCGCTTCCAGCGCGCCCGCCCCCGGAGGTCCGGCGAAGTCAGCGGGAGTCAGCTTGTAGCGCTCGAGCACCTTCTCCACCTTCGCCTCGAGCAATATCCCCGACCAACGCGGCACGGGCGTTTGCCGCGTGACCCCGAGCTGCACGTACAGCGGGGCAGCCGTCGCCAGGTACTCGAGCTCGGCAGGTCCCGCGGCGTACGCAACCGTGGGGAACAACGCGGCTTCGATCACAGGGCGCAGCAGCACGTTGGGCGACAATCGCTCGGGCGACTCGGCGGCGATGCGCTCGAGCGCCGCACGCGTGAATCGCTCGCCGCTGCGGCGCGTCTTGGCAGACTCGCCGCCGCCGCTCAGCCGGTCGCGCCCGGCGCTGCCCTCCACCAGCACCGGCGACAGGCCGTCGGGAAGCGTCAGGTCCAATCCCTTGAGCAGCCAGGGGGCGGCGGCCCGCTTCGCGGCGGGATCGTGCGCCCGGAACACGGCGATACCCCGAGGGCCGAGCAAGCGATTCAGCGCGTCGGCGCCGGCATCGGCCAGGTTGACTTCGGGCCGGTATGAGGCCTCGAGCCACGCGAGGGTCTGCGCCGTGACCTCGGTCTCGGGAAGGGCGGCGCGCAGCTGTTCGAGCGCTTTGCCGATCTCGGGACCGCACGGCTCGCGAAACAGAGGTAAGAGCAGCGCGTCGGGTGGCCGCTCGCGCAGGACGATGCGTACGACATCCCCCGCGGTGTTCAGGACCGACGCGTGATTCGCCTCGGCAAAATCGTGATCGTCCCCCGCCACCCAGAATACCGGGACGACGGGTACCTTGACCTCGCGCTCGAGACATCGCGCCAGGGCCGCGGCAGAGAGCGCCTTGTAGATCGTATACAGCGGTCCGGTGAAGAGACCCGGCTGCTGGCCCGTCGTTACCGTCAGCACCTCACCAGAGGCAAGCCGATCGCGTCCGGGCCCGGGCAGGACGGCCGCCAGCACATCGGCGCTCACGCGGCGCGGCTTGACCTTAGCGGGGACGCCCGCGCCGGCGATCGGCGTCGCAACGATGCGCGGAATCATGAGGGGCGCGTCGCCACGAGGATCGTGCGCGTCGCGTGGATATCGAGCGGCCCGCCGTCATAGTCTCCGAACACCGCGTCCACGCGGAATCCCTCCTCCTCGAGCAACGTGCGCAGCTCAGGGGGACTGAAGAGGCGCACGCGTTCCTGGAAGCTGCGGTTTTCCGCGCCCAGCTCGATCTCCTTCACCACGTATTTGCCCTCTTCGCTGAAGCGGCGCCGGACGCGCACCTCGGTGTGTGTCCCGTCGACTTCTTCGGTGTCACGCCGCAGGGTGCGACGCACGTGGTCGGCATTCAGATAGTCGAGGACGAATCGCCCGCCCTGTCGGAGCGACGCGAGCACTTGCCGCAACACCAACCGGTGCTCGGCGTCATCCCGGAAGTAGCCGAACGACGTGAACAGGTTCACGGCCAATCCGAAGGTTCCGGGCCGGAAGGGGAGCGCGCGCATATCACCGCGTACCAGGGGCCCGCGCACACCGAGCCGCGCCCGCCGCAGCATCGACGGCGACAGATCGAATCCCACCACCCGCGCGCCCAGCCGTTCCAATTCGGCGGCGTGCCGGCCGGCACCGCACGCCAGGTCGAGCACCCAGAACCCGGGTTCCCAGGCGGCAACCTTCTGCACGAGCGCGACCGCGCGCCGCGCCTCCTCCTCGTCGCGATGAGGATAGAGGACGTGGTATTCCTCTCCGAACCACTGTTCGAACCATTCGGTCATTCGCTGAAGACGTCCGCCTCAAACGTGGAGACCTGGGTGCCCGGTTCCCGCCACGCGTGCGGTCCCAGGCCCGCCTTGCGGCAGGCGGCGCTGAGAAACGCTGTAGCGTCCAGGCCGTGCTCCGTTGCCACCTGGGGCAACAGCACGCCCAGGGCGCCGCCGCGGCGCACCAGGAGGCCATCCCGCCCGATGACGAGCCCCCCCCCGTCGGGCCGCGCCACGTCGAAGGGCACCGGTGTGCCCAGCACCGAGATCTCGAGCCGCAGCTCCGGCAACTCGTTCGGCTCGACCGCCGGGAAGCGGGGATCCTCGACGGCCGCCGACACCGCCACGGTTCGCACCACCTCCCCCAGGGGCTGATCGCCGGTCACGCGGCCGATGCAGCCGCGCAGCGCCCCATCCCGCCGCTCCTCGAGCGTCACGAACGCGCCGCGCTTGAGCCGAGCGCCGGGCACATCGGGGAGCGCGGGCGCGGGCTCGCCGGCCAGGGCCGCCGCGATCGCGCGCCGGGCCAGGGCCAGCAGCGCCTGGCGGTCGGGGCTCGTCAGGTCAGGTGCCGCGATGGTATGGCTCTCCACGGCGAATCGTATACGCCCGGTAGAGCTGTTCGTATAGCAGGACACGCGCCAGCTCGTGGGGCAGCGTGAGGCGCGACAGGCTCCACTTCCGTTCGGCTTTCCGCAGGACGTCGTCGGGCAGCGTGTCGGCGCCCCCAATGGCGAACGCCACATCACGCCCGTCCATCTCCCACCGCTCGGTCCATTCCGCCAGCTGCGCCGACGAGCATTCTTCGCCGTGCCGCGTCAACGCGACGAGGCGCGCGTCCTCGGGGATCGCCCCGAGGACCCGCGCCTCGTCCTTCACCTCCCGCTCCTCGACCTTGGTGTAGTGACGCAGCCGGTCGAGATACGCCTCACAAGCCGTCCGGAGCGCCGCGTCTTTCACGCGGCCCACCGCGACGACGCGGTAGCGCATCAGGCATACATCCCGCGCAGCCGGTGCATCGCCGCGACCCGGTCGACGGCGAGCATGTAGGACGC
>DATHDT010000414.1:0-4099 GCA_035318905.1 Gemmatimonadales bacterium
GGAACGCGTAGGGCCGGGCGTTGAGTACCTCGTGGCACAGCGGCGACGGCTCGGGTGTGTCGCGCGCGACCAAGGTGTACGCGCCGGCTTCCATCCCCTCGAGCACCCGCTTCAGCCCGGGGAAGTCCATTGCCTCGAGCAGGCAGTCGGCAATCGTCTGATTTACGAGCGGATGGTCCGGAATCTCGCGGTCGCCCACGAGGTTCTCAGGACACGCCAACTGGTCGGGGAAGACGGCGGCGACCAGGTCCTCGGCGTCCATTCGCTGCAACGGCGTCGGGACCTTCCGCCCGCCGCGGAACCGCAGCACCGCCAGCGCGCGTGTCGCGTTCCAGCGCCACCGCGTCCCGAACACCGGGGCGTCGAGCATCGCCTGCACAAGCAGCGTCTCGGCGGTCGCCGGCTTCAGGTACTGGAAGACCTCGTCGAGCGGGAAGCTGTGCTGCGCCCCGAGCGACAAGATGATCGCGTCCTCGGTCGCTGCCGCCTGCAGCTCGAAGTTGAAGCTGCGACAGAACCGTTTGCGCAGCGCCAGGCCCCACGCGCGGTTGATGCGGCTGCCGAAGGGCGCGTGCAACACCAACTGCATCCCGCCGCCCTCGTCGAAGAAGCGCTCGAGCACAAGACACTGCTGCGTGGGGATGACGCCGAGGATCTGTTTCGTGGCCGCCAGATACTCCACGATCAGTCGCGCGCCCGCCTCGACGAGACCGATGGTGTCGATGAGCCAGTCGATGGCGGCCTTGGGATCGCTCAGCCGATCGCTCACGTCCTGGCGCAGGCGCGAGACCTCCTCCGAGAGCTCGATCGTCCGGCCCGGCGCCTCGCCGAGCCAGAACGGGAGCGTCGGGGGCTGGCCCTTGGCATCGGCCACGCGCACCTGCCCCGACTCGACTTTCACGACCTGATAGGACGTGTTGCCGAGCTGGAAGATGTCTCCCGGGTTGCACTCGATTGCGAAGTCTTCATTGAGCGTCCCGACGAACGTCTCGGTCGGCTCGAGAATCACGCGGTAGTCACCCAGGTCGGGGATCGCGCCGCCGGACGTGATGGCCGCCAGCCGCGCGCCGCGGCGACCCTTCACGCGGCGGTTCACCCCGTCATAGTGCAGGTGCGCGGCGCGACGGCCGCGCCGCGTGGTGAACCCCTCGGCGAGCATGTGGACCACTTCGTCGAATTCACGGCGAGTCAGATCACGGTACGGGTACGCCGACCGGACCAGGTCGAAGAGCGCATCCTCGCCCCACTCTTCGGCTGCCGCGGCCGCCACGATCTGCTGCGCCAGGATGTCGAGCGGCTTTTCCGGAATGATCAGCCGGTCGAGTCTTCCTTCGCGGGTCGCCCGCACCAGCGCCGCGCACTCGATGAGCTCGTCGCGCGAGAGGGGGAAGATCCGTCCCTTCGGAATCGAGGCGAGGCGATGCCCCGAGCGCCCCACCCGCTGCAGCAGAGTCGCGATCGAACGGGTCGACCCAACCTGGATGACGAGGTCGACGGTCCCGATGTCGATGCCGAGTTCCAGTGAGGCAGTGGCGACCAATGCCTTCAACTCGCCCCGCTTGAGCCGCTCTTCCGCTTCCAGTCGTTTTTCGCGAGACAGGCTGCCGTGATGGCTCGTCACCTGCTCCGCGCCGAGCCGCTCCGACAAATGCATCGCCAGTCGCTCGCACAGACGCCGCGTGTTCACGAAGACGAGCGTCGTGCGATGCGCGGCGATCAGCTCCGCAATGCGGGTGTTCACTTCTTCCCACACCTCGGACGCCATCACCGCCTCGAGCGGTGAGGATGGAATCTCGATCGACAGATCGAGCGTGCGCGCGTGACCCGAGTCGATGATATCGGGAGGCGGGGCGTTCGTGCCCACCAGGAAGCGGGCGATTTCATCGATGGGCTTCTGCGTCGCCGACAGCCCCACGCGCTGGGCGCGCTTGCCCGTCAGGGCGTCGAGCCGCGCGAGCGACAGCGCCAGGTGGCTGCCGCGCTTGTCGCGGGCGACCGCGTGGATTTCATCGACGATGACCGTCCGCACCGTGCGCAGCATGTCGCGCGCCCGCTCCGACGTGAGGATCAAGTAGAGCGATTCCGGCGTCGTCACGAGGATGTGCGGCGGCTTCTTCACCATCGCCTGCCGCTCGGCCTGCGGTGTGTCGCCGGTGCGGAGCAGTGTGCGGATTTCGACGTTGGGGAGGGACGCGCAGATCTCGGCGAGCGGCTCCGAGAGGTTCTTCTGAACGTCGTTCGAGAGCGCCTTCAGGGGTGAGACATAGAGAACCTGGGTCTCGTCTTTCAACCCGCCGTTCAGACCTTGCCGCACCAGGCTGTCGATCGCCGACAAGAACGCCGCGAAGGTCTTACCGGAACCCGTCGGCGCCGCGATCAACACGTCGCCGCCCCGTTGAATCACCGGCCACGCGGCGCGCTGCGGCTCCGTCGGCTCGGCGAAACGTCCACTGAACCAGCGCTCGACGGCAGGGTGGAAACCGGAGAGAGCCATAC
Source organism: Gemmatimonadales bacterium (assembly GCA_035318905.1). Classification (GTDB taxonomy): domain Bacteria; phylum Gemmatimonadota; class Gemmatimonadetes; order Gemmatimonadales; family GWC2-71-9; genus 20CM-2-65-7. The sequence goes on from DATHDT010000414.1 coordinate 2,497, forward strand.
CCGAAATATACCCGAAGGCCTAGCCGAGCGCCTCCTGAAGGGAAACCCCGCGCAGGGCCGCAATCCGCTCGATCGTCTCGCCGATCTTGTTGTTCGGCGTGGAGGCGCCCGCGGTAACCCCGATCGTGAGGGGCCCGTCGGGAAGCCAGCGGTCTTGCTGCTTCTCGTCGTGCTCGCCCACGGGCCGATGGCGGATGGCACCTGAATCGACGTCGATGCAGGTGGCGTCCGCGATGTGGTAGGTCGTCACCTTTTGCTGGCAGATCGCCGCGAGGTGCGTCGTATTGCTCGAGTTGTATCCACCGATCACGACCATCAAGTCGAGCGCCTCGGCGATGAGTTTGAGCACCGCGTCCTGGCGCTCCTGCGTCGCCGAGCAGATCGTGTCGAAGGTGCGAAAGTGCTCGCCGAGCGCGGCGTCGCCCCAGCGCCGCGCCATGCTCTTCCCGATCTCGGCGGCAATGGCCAGCGACTCACCCGACAGCATTGTGGTCTGGTTGGCGACCCCGACGCGCTCGAGGTCGCGATCGGGATCGAAGCCGGGCGACATCTTCTCGGCGAAGCGCTCGACGAACTCGGCCCGCTGCCCTCGACCCTCGATGTAGTCGCACACCACGCGCGCCTCGGCCATGTCCCGGACCACGACGTACTTGCCGCCCGGGTGCTTGTTGACCTGGCTCGAGGTGGCCTTCGTCTCTTCGTGGTAGTTCTTGCCATGCACGACGGCAGTGAAGCCGTCCCGCGCGTACGACTCGACGCGCTTCCACACGTTGAGCACCGAACCGCACGTAGTATCCACCAGCACGCACCCGACCGCACGCAGGCGCTCGAAGTCCTTCACGGTGACGCCGAAGGCGGGAAGAATCACGACGTCATCGGGCGTCACGTCCGCGAAATCGAACTCGCCGCCCTCGGGCCGATGCAGGAACTGCACGCCCATCGCCTCGAGCTTCTGATTGACGTGCGGGTTGTGGATGATCTCACCGACGAGGAAGGTGCGCTTGCCCGGGAACTTGGTGCGAGTCTCATACGCGTATTCGACGGCCCGGTCCACGCCGTAGCAGAACCCGAACTCCCCGGCGAGCCGGAAGGTCAGGTCGGCGACGCGCAGCGCGTAGCCCGCCCCACGAATCGCGTCCACGACGCGGCTATGGTAGTCGGCAGTCAGGGCGCCTTCGATGGCGCCCTTCAAGCCGAAGCCTTTACGGAAGTAGGTCTGTTCCACTAGACCTTCAATCTAACCGCACGCCCCGGCCGCCGCGGATCGCGTCCAGCACCCGCTGCACCTGCCAGCCATCGCGGAAAGACGCCGGCTCCCCTTCAGCCACGCCGCCGCCGATCACCTTGACCATGTCGCGCAGCAACCGCACGAACGATCGCGCCCACATGTTGTTCGGCTTCGTCTTCTCCCACAAATCGTCCGGAGCGGAGACGTCCTCGAGGGGCCCGCCCGCCTTCGCCAACTCGAGTTTCGTCTCGCCCGTGAGCACCAAGGTGCCCTCGCTTCCCGTCACCTGACCCAGGTGGCCGGGGCCGTGGGACGCGACGGTGCTCAAGGTGATCGTGGCCACGGCACCGCTCGCCATGCGGAGCACGCTGCTCG
>DATHDT010000415.1:0-2171 GCA_035318905.1 Gemmatimonadales bacterium
CCATGCTTGACGAGCATCGTGGTCGGGATCGCGTTGTGGATCCCCATGGAGACGGCAATCGACGCGTCGGCCGCGGCGATTTCTTCCAGCGCCATGATGTACGTGAGCGCGTCGAGCCCCATCCCGTCGTACTCCTCCGGCGCACACATGCCGAGGAATCCAAGCTTGCCCATTTCGTCGATCACGTCACGCGCGAAGTGCTTGGTGCGGTCCCACTCGGCAGCATGGGGCTCGATCTTTTCGCGCGCGAACTCGCGCGCCAGCTCGACTACCTGGAGTTGCTCAGTCGCGGTAGGCATAGAACCCCTGCCCTGACTTCCGGCCCAGCTGACCCGCCGCCACCATCTTCTCGAGCAGCGGCGCCGGCCGGTACTTCGCCTTGTCGAGTCCCTCCTGCAGCACCTTCATGATCGAGAGACACACATCCAGACCGATCAGGTCCGCGAGTGCGAGGGGGCCGATAGGGTGGTTCATGCCCAGCTTCATCACCTCGTCCACGCCTGCGGCCGTCGCGATACCGTCCTGCACGCAAAAGATCGCCTCGTTGATCATCGGCATCAGCACTCTGTTTGATACAAAGCCTGGAGCGTCGTTTACCTCGACTGGCGTCTTATTCAGAACCTTCACAACCTCCACAACCTTCATTGCCGTCTCGTCCGACGTCTCTTTGCCACGTATCACTTCCACGAGTTTCATGATCGGTACTGGATTCATGAAATGCATGCCGATGACGTTGGCTGGGCGGTCGGTGTGCTTGGCGATCTCTGTGATAGAGATAGATGAGGTGTTGCTGGCAAGGATCGTTGACGGCGTGGTAATGCGTGAAAGTGCGTGAAAAAGCGTGAACTTGGTTGTCGGATCCTCGGTCGCGGCCTCGACGACCATCTCGGCGTCCTTCGCAGCTTCGAGGGACGTCGACGTACTAAGTCGCGCGAGCAGTTCGCGACGTTCAGACGCCGTCATCACGCCTTTCGACGCCTGTCTTTCCGTATTCTTCTCGATCGTGCCCATGCCGCGGGCGATGGCGTCCGCCGACGAATCGATCAGCACCGTCTCCCACCCGGCCTGAGAAAACACGTGCGCGATGCCGTTGCCCATCGTCCCCGCCCCGACGACCGCCACGCGGCTCACAGGGCGGCGTCCTCGAACGCGCCTTTGCGGGTCAGCAGGTAGAGCGTCCCGGCGAACAGCGAGATCGTCGACACGAGGCCACCCTCGGGGCCGAACGCGCCGCCGTCTACCCACGCGTGTGACCCGGATGCGTACTCGACGACGGGCACCTGGAACGCGTACCCGCTCACGGGCGCGTCGAAGAGGATGGCGAGGCCGGCGTTCCAGCCGAAGTGCGCGCCCCATGCCAGCGCCATGCCGCCCGCGGAGAAGAACGCGACGGACAACCAGATCGCCGCGAGGGCGACGTTCACCGTGCTGAATACGGTCGCGCTGGGATTCTTGGCGTGCAGCAAGCCGAACAGCACCGCCAGCAGCAACATCGCAGGCAGGACGCCGAACACGTCCGAAAAGCGGCGCAGCGGAAACCCGCGAAAGCCGAGCTCTTCGCCGAGGGCCGCGAAGATCAAGCCGATCACGAGTGGCACCCCGATCCGTGGCCAGGCGCTCCAATCGCCGGTGACGCGCACGCGCGCCCCGTCGAGCAAGACCGCCAAGCCGATCGCGAGCGACGCCATGAGCGCGCCGATCGCGATCCCGTGCAGCCACGGCACGACGGCCGGACGACGCCACCCGAGTTCCGACCACGAATACCTCTTGAGCACGCGCCCGACGATCCAAGTCGCGAGGCCGAAGCCCAGGACCTCGAAGATGCCGGTGCGCGCAATCGACCATTCCTGCCCGCCCCACCCCGGCACCAGTTCCGACGCGCCCCAGATGACGCCGACGCCGATGCCGACAAAAAGAAGGATCCATCCCAGCCCAATCGCGACGCGCTTCGCTCCCTCAAACGAAACGCGCGCCATCAGAGGCGCGCGCGAACCGCAGGAGTGAGCTTGGTCAGGGCGGCCACGGCGACCGCCAGCTTGGCGAGGTCTCCCAGCAGGAACGGCCATGTCCCGAGCCGGGCCGCCCCCTCGACGTTGCCCGTAAGGATGACGAGCTGCGCCAGGCCTCCGACGTGGATGAGCACGAGCCCGGCCAACACGCCAAGGGCGGTG
>DATHDT010000416.1:0-3781 GCA_035318905.1 Gemmatimonadales bacterium
TCTGGCGAATGTCGGCGCGGCGAATAGCGTGCCGAGGGATGTGCGGGGTGCGAGGCGCTTCGCGGCGAGACCGAGGGCGTAATGGCCGATGAACATGGTTAGCCTTTCAGTCGCTTGATCAGCTGGATTTGACCCGCGTGATACAGATCGTGAGACGCGATGCCGTACACGTTTTCCGCCACCGTCCACTGCGAGCGCCAGGCGCGCTTGCCGAGCTCCTTGGCGGAGAGACCCGCGATGGCGCGGCGCAGGAGCGCGTGTTGTTGGTCGAGCAATGCGCGGTCGCGCTTCCAGGCGATGCCATTCGGCTTCGGAGGGAGGTCGGGGAAGTTGGCTCCGGGGCGGGGGAACGCGATGTCCGGGTCACGCAGCAGGCGGCGCCGCACCACGCATTTCCAGTACGCCGTGTGCAGCACCAGCTCCCAGATGTTGTGCCTTCCTCGTCGCGGCCGCCACAGCGCATCGCGGGCGGTGATGCCGCGGATCGTGCCTTTGAGGGGCGTGCCGTGCCACGCGGGGGCGGCGTACGCCTGATCGAACATCTCCAGCAGCAGGCGCACGCGCGCGTCCATCAGGTGGCCTTCAGCAGCGCGTACTCCTTCTTGCCCTTGCGGAGCAGCAAGTGCGCCCCGGCGATCCAGTCGGCCGGCGTGATCTCCTCGGCGCGCTGCTGGTTCACGTAGATCCCACCTTGCTCGATGGCGCGGCGCGCTTCGCTCTTGGACTTGGCGAGCCCAGCCTGCACGACGGCGTCGACCAGCGTGACCGCGTCGCGCGCGATCTGGGTGGTCGGGATCTCCTGCGCCAGAATCTCGAAGACGCGGGGCCCCGCGCCCCGCGGGTCGAAGTCGCCGAACAACACGCCCGCCGCTGCCGCTGCGCTCGACGCAGCATCGGGACCGTGCGCGCGCGTCGTCACGTCGGTTGCGAGGAACGTTTGCGCGACGCGCTTCGCCGGGTCTTTCTGCTGACGGGCCATCAGCTCATCGAGCTGGTCGGTCTTCAGAGGCGTGAACAGCTTCAGGAACCGCTCGACGTCGCGGTCGTCGACGTTGATCCAGAACTGATAGAACTTGTAGGGCGACGTCAGGGCGGGATCCAGGTAGATCGCCCCCTCCTCGCTCTTCCCGAACTTCTTGCCCGAGGCCATGGTCACGAGCGGTGCGACGAGCCCGTGCGCCTCGCCGTTTTCCACGCGGCGAATCAATTCCACACCGGCAGTGATGTTTCCCCACTGGTCGCTGCCGCCCACCTGCAGCGTGCACTGCCGCTCGCGGAACAGGTGCAGGAAGTCGTACGCCTGGAGCAACATGTAGCTGAACTCGGTGTACGAGAGCCCGGAGTCGAGCCGCGCCTGCACCGATTCCTTTTGAAGCATCACGTTGACGGTGAAGTGCTTCCCGACGTCTCGCAGGAAATCGACGAGATGTTGTTCGACCAGCCATTTCGCGTTGTCGAGCAGGAGCGCGGCGGTCTTGCCGGCGCCAAACTCGAGGAACCGCGCCATCTGATCGCGCTGGCGCTGCAGGTTCTCGCGGATCTGCTCTTTGGAGAGTAGCGGGCGCTCGGTCGGCTTGCCCGATGGGTCGCCGATCAGACCTGTCCCGCCGCCCATCAAGACGATGGGGCGATGGCCATGCCGTTGGAGCGTGGACAGCAACATCAGCGGCATCAGGTTGCCGAGCTGCAGGCTGGGCGCGGTGGGGTCGAAGCCGCAATACGCCGTGACCTGCCCGCGCGCAACGTGGGCATCGAGGCCCGGCGTCGCCTGCTGAATGAAGCCGCGCCACTCGAGTTCGCGGAGCACGTCAGGAGGGTTCATGGCGGCGAATCGTAAAGAGCGCCCGCAATACTGGCAAGCGCTGGCCCCCCTCACTAGGTTGTAATCGAGATGGCCATTCCCACATCTCTCCCTGCGTCCGCCGCGCCCCTCCGCCTGTCGTTCCTGTGGCGCTGGTGGTACGACCCCGTGCGGCGTTTCCGCGTGCTCACGGGCTCGGCCCTGGCCTGCCTGTTCGGGGTCGGCCTGGGCTACGGTGCGTGGACGCGCGTCTGCGCCGCGGAACGCTGCCCCAGTATCGCGCGCCTTGGCCCCGACTCGAAACGGGGGCAGCTCCAGACCTCCAAGGTCTATGCCGCCGACGGACGGCTCATCACCGAGCTGGGCATCGAGCGGCGTACGGTCCTGCCGCTCTCCGAGATGCCCGTGTATCTGCGTCAGGCGTTCATCGCCACGGAAGACAAGCGGTTCTACTCGCATCACGGTATCGACTTCATCAGGTTCCCGGGCGCCGTCCTCAACCGATTCCGCGGCTTCTCGACGATCACCCAGCAGCTGGCGCGCAACGTGTTCTCGGATCAGATCAGGGCCGGGGAGCGCACCCTGGCGCGCAAACTGAAGGAAGCCCGCGTCGCCGTGGAGCTCGAGCGTACCTTCGCGAAAGACACGATCCTCGAGCTGTACCTCAATCAGATCAGCCTCGGTCCCAACGTGGCCGGCGTGGAGGCTGCATCGCAGGTGTTCTTCGGGAAGTCGGCGCGTGACCTGAACGTGGCGGAGGCGGCGACGCTCGCCGCTCTGCCGAAGGCTCCCGGCAACTACAATCCGCGCACCCACCCCGATCGCGCCGTGGCTCGCCGCAACGTGGTGCTGACCCTAATGCGGAACCAGGGCTACATCACGCCGGAGGATGCCGAGTACTGGAAGGCGTATCCGCTGATTTTGACGTCGCGCCGCACCAGCTACGGCGACGTCGCGCCCTACTTCGTGGAGTGGCTGCGGACGAGCTATCTGGAGCCTCGCTTCGGGCGCGATTTGTACGAAAAGGGATACCGGATCTACACGACGCTGGACCTCGACATGCAGGAGGCCGCCGAGCGGGCCATGCAGTCGCAACTCGACGAGATCGAAGCCGGGGCGTATTCCGCGAACAACAAGTTCGAGGGCCAGGGCCACACCTACCGCGAGTATGTCGAGAAGGGCCGCACCGCGGCCGATGAGCAGGGGCCGTTTTCGCCCTACCTGCAGGGCGCGCTCGTCGCCATCGACAACCGCACCGGGTACATCTTGGCGCTCGTCGGTGGGCGCGACTACTCGGACTCGAAATGGAATCGCGCCACCCAGTCGATCCGCCCGCCCGGCTCGACATTCAAGCCGTTCGTGTATTCGGCCGCCGTGCGGGCGAATTGGCCCGTCGACACGCTGCTCGATGACTCGCCCCTGAACCCGCCCGTCATCCAGCTCGACAGCTCGCTGTGGCAGCCCAAGGACTACGACGACACGACGCTCGGCATGATCCCGATGCGCCAGTCACTTTTCCTGTCGCGCAACCTGTCGACGATCAAGCTGGGCATGAGCATCGGCGAACAGACGGTGATCGGGGAGGTGCGCCGCTACGGCATCACGACCGCGCTCCCGCCCTATCCGTCGATTCACATCGGCGCCAAGGGCGTGAAACCGCTCGAGATCATCGCGGCCTACTCGGCGTTTGCGAACCTCGGTACGCGTGTCGTGCCCATCGGCATCCAGCGGATCGAGGACCGCGAGGGCAACATCGTCTTCCAGTCGACGGTGCAAAAAGAGGCCGTCATGGATCCGGAGCACAGCTGGCTGATGCTCGACATGCTGCGCGATGTGATGCGCTGCCAGCCCGGCACCGGCCCGAACCGCTGCGGCACCGCGGCGGGCGCCGTGGGTGGGCTGCGCGTCCCGATGGGCGGCAAGACCGGCACCACCGACGACTACACCGACGCCTGGTTCGTCGGCTTCACGCCCGAGATC
>DATHDT010000417.1:0-8150 GCA_035318905.1 Gemmatimonadales bacterium
GCGCTGGACGTTCGATGTCGGGATGAGCCGCGACATCGCCCCCGGTCTCCGCATCGCCGCGGCAACGCATTTCTTCTCGTCACTCAGCGCCAGTGAGCCCGCGCAGGACGTGTACGCGGGGGTCGAGTACCGCGTCTGGCAGGGTCCGCTCTGGGGCGACCGCGGCGTCGTGCGCGCCCGCTACGGCCTTGCATTCGGACACGGCTTCGCCGCCGACCACCAGCTGGGTGCCGGCATCGAGCTGGGGCGCATCGTCGCGCTCGACGTGAGCGCGACCCGCGAGGGCAGTTACGGCACCGGCAGCTGGCGCCCCGCCGCCGGCGTGCGAGTCACGATCGGGAAATACCGGGTCACGTTGGCCCGCGACGCCGGCGTGAGTCAGCTCGGTTCGGCGTACCGCGTCGGCGTCGACGCCCGGTTTCGATGACCGCCGTCAGTCAGCTGCTCGAGCTGACCCCCGACGCGGCGCGCGCGGCCCTCGGCGCATGGCTCGCGGCTCGGCGTGAGCCTGCGTACCGGCTGCGCCAGATCTTGCCGCGCCTCTGGCAGCGACCCGTGGGGAGTTGGGCAGACGCGACGGAGCTGCCGGCCGCGCTGCGAGCGGCGCTCGCGGACGCGTTCCCCCTGTTTCGACTGACGTTGGCCACACGGCAGGTGTCGAGTGATGGCACGGAGAAGTTTCTGTGGACTCTGGCCGACGGCGAGGCGATCGAGTCGGTCCTGATCCCCGAGGGCAAACGCCGCACGCTGTGCATCTCATCGCAGGCCGGCTGCGCGTTGGGGTGCGTGTTCTGTGCCACCGGGCGCATGGGGTTTCGCCGCAATCTCTCGGTAGCGGAGATCGCCGGGCAGGTCCGCGAGCTGACGCTGGCCGCCGGCGCGCCGAAGCCCACGAACGTCGTGTTCATGGGGATGGGCGAGCCACTGCTCAACTGGGACGCGGTGGACCCGACGCTCACGATCTTGAACCAGCCCGATGGATGCGGGATCGGCGCGCGGCACATCACTGTGTCCACGGTGGGGATTCTTCCCAATCTCGCGAAGCTGGCACGGCGCCCGGAGCAGTTCCGCATCGCGCTGTCATTGCATGCGCCCACGGCCGAGGTGCGGCGCGAGCTGATGCCGATCGAGAAGAAATACAAGTTGCCCGACGTGATGGAGGCGCTGAAGCAGTTCCGCCGGCGCGTGACGCTCGAGTATGTCCTCATCGGCGGGAAGAACGACTCGCTCGAGGCGGCCGATCAACTGGCGACGCTCGCGCACCCCCTCGGCGCGCTCGTCAACCTCCTGCCTCTCCATCCGGGCGGCGCTCCCGACCTGACGCCAACGGGGCGTGCGCGGATGATCGCCTTCGAGCGGCGGCTCAAGACGCGCGGCGTCGAGGCGGTGCTGCGGCGCAGTCGCGGCCTCGACATCAGCGCCGCCTGCGGTCAGTTACGGGTGGAAGTTCTGTCGCGGCGCAAAGTCGGCGCCCAGGAGCACGCTGGCGTCGAGTAGTCGCGTGCTGTCCGTCTCGACCTCAACGCGCCCGGTCCCCAGGGCTTTGCGAACCTGCTCCCCGACAGCCGCTGCTCCCCGCCGCACGATGATGCGCGTCGAGTCGATGATCCCCAGCGTCGCCGGCGCGTTGCCGAAGTAGACCACGTCGATCCCGGCGCGTCGTAGCACGCGCGTTCCCACGCGCGCGTTCCCGGGTTTGCCGCTGGCGTTGAGCACCTCGACGACGATCGCCGGCCCGCGGTCGCCCGGCACGGCGTGCGCGGGCGCGGCGTCGCCCCGGCAGGCCGCGAGGATGAGCAGCAGGACGGATAGGCGGACGCTCATTTCCGTCCCACCAACGCGTTCCAGAACGCCACCGTTTCCGGCGCGAGTGGCCACCCCGAGCGCAGCACCCACTCGACCCGCCGGCGCGCCACTTCGCGCAACACCACGTCTCGCTCCGCCGGCACGCGGGCCGCGAGCTCGCGCCGTCCATTGAGATCGAAATCGCGACCCGGTTCGAGGAAGTCGGCGAGGTAGAGCATGCGGCCGACCTGATCCCACCCGGCGTAGCCGATCGTGTGGAAGCGCACGGCGTCGAGCACGCCGCGATCGCGTTCGCCGTCCTGCGCGGCGCGATCCGCGGCGGCCGGGCCGTGCGCCATCAGATCGCCGAGCGGGACGTCGCGCAGTGCGTCGTGGAGCCAGCCGGCTCGGATCCAGCGCGCCTGCTCCTGCGCGGCGACACCCATGGCGCCGGCCCATTCGGTCAACAACCCCACCACGCGCTCGACGTGCGTCCGCCGCGCCGGCGTGACCTGCGCCCAGGCGGGCAGACTCACGCGCGCACCGTGGGGTCGGCGGCGACGCCCTCGCCGAGCACGACGTTGTCGATGAGGCGGGTGGCGCCGATGCGCGCGGCGAGGACGGCGACGGTGCGCGGCGTCGCGCGCGTCACCGGTTGCAGGTTGTCATCGACCAGGGCCAGGTAGTCGGGCTCGACGCCGGGGGCGCGCAGCGTGTCGAGCCCGCGACGTTGTAGGACCCCGGGATCGGCTTCCCCACTCCGCCACGTTTGCTCCACCGTGCGCAACGCGCGCGACAGCGCCACGGCCGAACGACGCTGATCGGGGTTCAGGTAGCTATTCCGCGACGAGAGCGCGAGTCCGTCGAGCTCACGCACGGTCGCCAGCACGTCGACCGTGATCGGGAAGTCGAGGTCCTGGACCATGCGCCTGACGAGGGTGGCCTGCTGAAAATCCTTGCGACCAAACACCGCCACGTCGGGCGCGACGATATGGAACAACTTTGCCACCACGGTCAGGACGCCGCCGAAATGTCCCGGCCGGACGGCGCCGTCGAGCGTATCGGCCGCAGAACCCCCCGTGACCCGCGCGACCGGCTCCCCCCCCGGATACATCTCGCTGCCTTCCGGGACGAACAGGCAGTCGACGCCCCGATCCTCGGCGAGCCGGCGGTCGCGCTCCAAATCACGCGGGTACTTGGTGAAATCTTCTTTGGGGCCGAACTGGAGAGGATTCACGAAGATGCTGAGGACCACGCGCTCGGCGAGCTCCTTGGCGCGGTCCACCAAACGGAGGTGCCCCTCATGGAGGAACCCCATCGTAGGGACGAACCCGATCTTGCGGCCGCGCGCGCGCTCGGCTTGGGACCAGGCGCGCATTTCGGCGAGGCTCGCTAGAACTCGCGCTTCTTCATCTCCGAAAAGAAGTCGCGCCGCTCGAGATCGTCGTCCGTCGTCTCGGCCGGCAGCGTCGGGTCGTACTTCCGACGCGTTTTGGGTTTCGCCTTCTCCGCCTTGGCCATGTTCTTCTTGATCAGCTTTGCCATCTTCTCGTCTTCGCTCTTGGACATCGCCCCCCTCCAGCGGATTGATGAACTCCCGAATTTACACTCCCCCCCTGTCATTTCCCAAACGAATGCTCCGGACCCGGGTACCGCCCCTCGCGCACCTCCGCGGCGAACAGCTTGGCGGCTTCCCGGACATCCTCCGCCATCGCCGCATACTTCTTCACGAACTTCGCCGAGAAGCCGTCGTTCAACCCCAGCATGTCGTGCAGCACCAGCACCTGGCCGTCGCACGCCGGGCCCGCACCGATGCCGATCGTCGGGATCGTCAGCGCCTTTGTGATCTGGGAGGCGAGCGGCGCCGGGATCAGCTCCAGCACGACTGCGAACGCGCCCGCGTCCTCGAGCGCCTTGGCGTCGGCTTTGAGTCGCTCGGCGGCGACATCCTCCCGCCCCTGCACGCGATAGCCGCCGAGCGCGTGCACCGACTGCGGCGTCAGCCCGATATGCCCCATCACCGGGATGCCGACGTCTACGAGGCGTCGCACGGTCGCCGCCATCGGTTGCCCACCCTCGAGCTTGATCGCGTGGCATCCGGTTTCCTGCATCGCTCGTCCGCAGTTGCGGACGGCTTCTTCCGGCGTCACCTGGTAGGTGAGGAACGGCATGTCGCACACGACGAGCGCCCGCTCGACACCGCGACGGACGATCCTGGTGTGGTAGATCATCTGGTCCAAGGTCGCCGACAGCGTCGACGTGGCGCCGCCGAGGACTTGATTCACCGAATCGCCCACGAGCAGGATGTCGATGCCGCTGGCGTCGAGGAGCCGGGCGAAGAGCGCGTCGTAGCACGTGAGCGCCACGATGCGCTCCCCCTTCTGTTTCATCTCGAGCAGGGCTTGGGTCGTGACATTAGACATGGCTGGGAGCCTCCAGCTCGGCGATCTCTCGCAGCCAGAAGTCGCGCCTCGGGAGCTCGGGATGGGGGATCGTCAGGCCGGGCTCGTCGACGACGCGAGCGCCGAACCGCACGATGTCCAGATCGAGCGTCCGCGGGCCCCACCGCTCGCGGCGCTCTCGCCCGCGCTCCAGCTCGATCGCCCGGCAGGCGGCCAAGAGCGCCCGCGGCGTGAGTGTCGTCTCGAGCTCCACCATCTGGTTCAGGTAGGGCCCCTGAGCCACCGGTCCGAGCGGCGCCGTCTCTTCGACGCGAGAGGCCGCAACGAGGTGCGTGCCGGCGAGCACCGCCAGCCGCTCGCGCGCCTGCGCGAGATGGGCGGCACGGTCACCGACGTTCGAGCCGAGAGCGACGAAGACGCGTTCGGGAATCACGTGGGAATGGTACGCAGGCTAGGCGACGCTGGCAAAGCCGCGCGTCAAATCCCGCAGCATGTTGGCCACTTGCTCGAGGTCCCGGGTCGCCCGTTCGAGATCGGTGAGGCCCTGCGCCGCCTCGACGGCGCGCGTCGCCACGTCGTCCGCCTCGGCGCGGTTCTGTCCGGCGATCGACGCGACGGCGTTGATGCGCTCCCGCAAGCGGCTGAAGGCCTGGTCCTGCTCTCCCGCCGCTTCGGCGATGCGCCCGGCGTGCGCAGTGGCCTCCGCCGTCGCGGCCACGATGGCATCGAGGGCTTCGAGCGCCGCGGCCGACAGTTCTTCGACGTCTCCAACATTGACTTGGCCGCGACGCATTTGCTCGACGACTTCGCCGACTTGCCGATGGATGTCCTGCACCAGGTCTCCCGCCTCGGCCGCCGCAGTACCGCTCTGCTCGGCGAGGTGCCGCACCTCGTCGGCCACCACGGCGAATCCCTTGCCGTGCTTGCCGGCGCGCGCCGCCTCGATGGCGGCATTCAGGGCGAGCAGGTTCGTCATGTCCGCCAGTTCGCGGATCGATGCGATGAATCCGGTGATGCGGCGGCTCATCTGCCCCAGCTGTTGCACCTTGCTCGAGCTTTCGCCGACGAATGACTTGAGGGCGACGAGGCGCTGGATGGCTTCGCGGATCTGAGTGCGGTTGCGGGTCGCCACGTCGCTCGCGGCCGTCGAGGCGCGCGCTGCGCCGGCACCGTCGTCGGCGACACGCCGCGACACCTGCGCCAGGCTCTCCGTGGCCTCGAGTCCGCCGGACACCTCACCTTCTTCGCGCCGCACGCCTTCACGGATGACGCCGGTGGAGGTCGCGACCGACGCAGCCGCCTTCTTGAGCGTCTCCGCCGTCTGCGCGATCGTGGCGAGCTGGCGCGTCATGCGCTCCACGGTCTCGACGAGCGGGCGCCGCAGATCCGTGATGTGCACGGCCGTCGCCAACTGGTTCGCGAACGTGGTGATCGTGAGGACGTCCTGCCGCCGGTAGCTGTTCTTCTTGTGATGCTCGATCTCGAGCGTGCCGATCACGTGATCGCCGAACTTGAGAGGCACGATCACGAGACTCTGCACTTCGAGCGGTGCATCGGCCACGCGCTTGTCGCGGGTGACGTCGTCGATCACCGCGGTTTCTCCGGTCGCCACGACCTGCTGGCGCAGCGATCGCGTGTCCTCGGATGGCTCTCCCCGGTTCTCGCGCCCCTGCGCGGACCGGTGCGCCAGCGACATCACGCCGTCGTGCAGGCGGTAGATGCGGAAATCCCCCCAGTCGACGAGCCGATGCGCCAGACGCTCGATGCGGCGGAACGAGTCTTCCAAACTGATATTGGCCGTGATCACCGCTTCCATCGCGTGGATCTTGTTCAGCTCCTCCGCCGAGATCGCTTCCTCCACCATTTGTTTGAGCAACAGGCCCAGGAACGTCACGACGAGTCCAACGATCACCCACGCGTAGATGGACCAGGACACGACCGCCGCGACCAGGATCGTCGTGGCGAGCACCGTCGCCGCGTACCCGATCACCTCGTAGCGGATGATCATCATGCGCTCGCCCGGCTCGAGCTTCGCCCGGATGATGAGGCTGAAGTAGAAGAGCAAGCGACTGAAGATGAAGTACGCGAGGACATACCCGGCGAACGCCGGGAGGAGATCGATGCTCAGCTCGGGGACCGCCATGTCGAGCCAGTGGAGCACCGTGGCGTACACGCCGAAGGCAGCCACGAGCGCGATCACCTCGCGTCCCAGGTTGATCCACGCGACCCGCAGCGGCTTCCGTTGCCACACCGAGTCCGCGACGACGACCGACCCGGCGATCGCCAGGGCGGTGGCGGGCACGCCGACGAGCAGGCTCCCCAGCAGCCCGACGAGGGCCGTCTGTGTCAGGTAGGAGTACTTGCTCAGGGGGATCGCCATCCCGCGCATCACGATGCCACACAGGAACAGGACGACGAGCTCCGGCATTTGGCTCAGCCACCGCGCGTCGGCCGCGAGCACGCCGACGAGCACGAGACTCCCCGCCCAGGCGAGCGCCTGGCTGTAGAGCGTGACGAACCGCGTGATGCTCATGCGTGCACCGCGGCGGCCAGCTCGCGCGTCAGTCGCTCCGCGCCTGGGACGCCGCCCTGCGCCACCGCATCCATCAACGCGCTGCCGACCACGACGCCGTCCGCGCTCCGCGCCGCGGCGGCGGCCTGCGCCGCGGTGCTGATCCCAAAGCCGACCGCGACGGGTATGGACGTGACGGCGCGGACGCGGCGCACGTGCCCCTCGAGATCGACGGGAACCTGCTCCCGCGCCCCCGTGACGCCGAGCCGCGAAATCAGGTAGACGAACCCCGTGGCGCCTGTGAGCGTCCCCTTGAGTCGCGCCTCATCGGTCGTCGGGGCGACGAGTCGAATCAGGGCGAGGGGGCTGCGAGTGACCGCCGTTTCGACGGCCGGATCGGCGCCGGCCGGGAGATCGGTGAGGATCAACCCCGCCGCGCCCGCCGCGTGCGCGTCCGCGACGAAACGCTCCACGCCATAGGCCAGCACGGGGTTCAAGTAGGTCATGATGATCACCGGGACGGCGAGCGCCGCCTCGCGGATCAGGCTCAGGACCCCCGCAACGGTCATCCCCTGCGCGAGCGCCGCCTGCGTGGTGCGTTGAATCGTGGGCCCATCCGCCAGCGGATCCGAGAACGGCACGCCGACCTCGACGAAGTCGGCGCCCGCGGCCTGGACCGCCCGCAGGACATCACGGGACACGGCCGGCGTCGGAAAGCCGGCGGTGACGTACGGAATCAGCGCCTTCTTCCGGTCGCCGAGCGTCCGCCACCGCGCGGCGATCGGGTGCTCAGACAAAGTAGTCGCTGACCGTGATGCCGTATTTGACCGGGTCGGTGACCTTCACGATGGTGCGTGGCCAGTTGCCCTGCTCATCTTTATGCGCGAGGTCGACGACGGTGCCGGGCTGGAGCAGCGCCCCGTCGGGCGTGGTCACCACCCGCACCACCGGGCGATGCACGTGCGTCACGTCGGGGTTCGCGGTGTGCACGATCGCCACCTCGTATGTGTCGAGGATGACGCAGGTGCCGACGGGGTAGATGCCGATCAAGTTGATGAACGCCTTCACCACCACGGGATCATAGCCCCGCCGCGGGTTCTCCCACATCTCCTTCAAGACCTGGTCGGGCTGAATCGGGACCGTCTGATAGACGCGCCGGCTCGTGGCCGCGTCGAAGCCGTCCGACACCGCGATGATCTTCGAGTAGATCGACAGCTCCCGCGGGCGGATCGACTTCGGGTAGCCCGTGAGGTCGGTCTTCATGTGGTGCTCGTAGGCCGCCACCATGCCCCGGTAGGGGATTTCGCCGTAGCCCCTCAGGCCGAACAGCGTCAGCACGCCGAGCCACGGGTGCGCCTGCATGATGCGCCACTCTTCGTCCGTGAGGCCCCCTTCCTTATTGAGGACCTCCAGCGGCACGCGCGACTTGCCGACGTCATGGAACAGGGCCG
>DATHDT010000418.1:0-6646 GCA_035318905.1 Gemmatimonadales bacterium
AGGCCGCGGCGGTGCTCGGCTTCGAGCTGCGCCTCGCGTGCCCCGAAGGGTTCGAGCCCAACCGGGCCAGGTTCGAAGCAGCCAAGAAGAACGCCGACGTCACGGTCACCGAAGTTCCGGAAGAAGCCGTCGAAGGCGCGCACGTCGTGAACACCGACGTCTGGGCCTCGATGGGTCAAGAAGGCGAAGCGGAGGCTAGACGGAACGCGTTCAAGGGCTACACCGTCGATGCCGACCTGATGAAGCTCGCGGCTCCCAAGGCCATCTTCCTGCACTGCCTCCCCGCGCACCGCGGCGAAGAGGTCACAGGCGACGTAATCGATGGGCCGCAGTCACGGGTATGGGATGAAGCGGAAAACCGGCTGCACGTCCAAAAAGCCTTGCTTGCCACTCTCATGGGATCATGATCTTGAAACGCACCCCGTTGTACCAAATGCACATCGAGGCCGGCGCCAAGATGGTCGAGTACGCCGGATTCGAGATGCCGGTGACATATCCGGATGGCATCACCGCCGAGCACAAGGCGGTGCGCGAAGCCGTGGGCGTGTTCGACGTCTCGCACATGGGCGAGTTCGAGGTGACGGGGCCCGATCGCAACGCGTTCGTGCAGCGCGTCACCTGCAACGACGTCGGCGCGTTGAAGCCCGGCCAGGCGCAATACTCCGCGATCCTCACGGACCAGGGCACGTTCGTCGACGACTGCCTCGTCTACCGCTTCGAAGACAAACTGATGCTCGTCGTCAACGCGGCCAACCTGACCAAAGACTGGGAGACCATCGTCGAACAGAAGGGCGGCGCCAACGTCCGCTTGCGCGACATCTCGGACGAGACGGCGCTGATCGCCGTGCAGGGGCCCAAGGCCGAGGCGCTGCTCGCGCAGCTCACGACGATGGGGGTGGCGATGATCCCCTACTATCACTTCTCGCAGGGCAAGGTCGCCGGCGTGCAGTGCTTCCTCTCGCGCACCGGCTACACCGGCGAGGACGGCTTCGAGATCTACTGCCGCGCCGAGGATGCCGAGACCTTGTGGCACGGGCTGGTGGGCGCGGGACGCGGCGCACCGTGCGGGCTCGGCGCCCGCGACACGCTGCGCCTCGAGGCGGGACTGCCCCTGTACGGCAACGACATCGACGACACAATCACGCCCTACGAGGCGGGGCTCAACTTCATCGTGAAGCTCGACAAGGGCGCCCCGTTCACGGGGCTCAACGCCCTGAAAAAGCAGAAGCTCGAGGGCATCAAGCGACGGCTGGTCGGGTTCAAGGTGCTCGAGCCCAAGGCCGTGGCGCGCCACGGGCACGAGGTGTTCCTGGGCGGGCACCAGGTCGACGTCGTGCGCAGCGGCACCGTCACGCCCAGCACGAACGTCGCGATCGGGACGACGTACCTGCCTGTCGATCAAGCCAAACCGGGCACGAAGTTCGAGATCGACATTCGAGGCAGGCGCGTGGCGGCGGAGGCTGTGACGATGCCCTTCGTCCCCCATCGCACCAAGAAGTAACGTGCGCATCGGCATCCTCACGATCTCGGATTTGGGGGCCGTGGGCCAGAGGGCCGATACGTCGGGCGACGCGATTCTCGATTGGGCGGTGGCGCGCGGTTACGACGTCGTAGTGCGCAGCGCCGTCGCCGACGAGACCGACCGCATCGCGGGCAAACTGGCCCGCTGGGCCGACTCTGGTGAGGTGGACGTCGTGCTGACGACGGGCGGCACGGGGCTGACACACCGCGACGTGACGCCCGAGGCGACCGTCGCGATCCTCGAGCGCGAAGCCCCCGGGATCGCCGAAGCCCTGCGCGCCGCCTCGGGCCCGAAGTTCCCGCGCGCCTGGCTTTCGCGCGGCCGAGCGGGCACTCGCGGGAAGACCCTGATCGTGAATCTGCCGGGTTCGACAGGGGGGGTAACAGACGGGCTGGCTGTGCTGGAGCCGATCTTGGACCACGCCGTGGATCTCATCACCGGTTCGAACACGTCGCATCCCGCATCCCGCATCCCGCACGCCGATGGCTGATCGCATCCTCGTCACCACCGACGACCTCGAACACGCCGTCCCCATCAACGCCGGCCTCGAGGCGGCGGGCTTCGATACCGCGATGGTCTCCTCGTTCGACGACGTGCGCCAGGCGGTGCGCGGGCGTGGCGTGCTCCCCGACTGCATCATCCTCACCGGCGCCCTGCACGAGTCCCCAGCGAAGCAGCTCCTCGCCTCGGCGCAGGACCACGCGATCTCCACGTTGGGCCTCGTCGAAGCCACCGAGCCGGATCCCCAACGCCTGGTCCGCGAGCTGGGGCTCACCGCGTGGCTCGGCAAGCCGGCCGATCCCACCGAAGTCACGGCGACCGTCCGCCGCCTGATCGAGCGGCGCAAGCTGCAGCAGCGCACCGGCATCCTGGGCGAGTCAGCGCCGATACAGGAAGTGTTGGTGAAGATCGAGCAGATGGCCCCGGTCACGTCCACGGTGCTGATCGAGGGCGAGTCGGGAACTGGCAAGGAACTGGTTGCTAAGGGGATCCACGACCTCTCACCGCGGCGGGGCAAGCCCTTCATCGCGGTGAACTGCGCCGCCCTCCCCGAGACCCTGCTCGAGAGCGAGCTGTTCGGGCACGAGAAGGGCTCGTTCACGGGCGCGGCGGAGCGGCGGCTCGGCCGGTTCGAGCTGGCCGACGGCGGCACGATCTTCCTCGACGAAGTGGGTGAGTGCCCCCCGGCGACGCAGGTCAAGCTGCTGCGCGTCCTCGAGGACCGCACCTTCTTCCGCGTGGGCGGCATCCAGCCGATCAAGGTCGACGTGCGGGTCATCGCCGCCACCAACCGCTCGCTGAAAGACGGCGTCGCCCTGGGCCAGTTCCGCGACGACCTGTTCTACCGGCTCAACGTCCTCGCAATCTATTTGCCGCCCCTGCGGGAACGGCGCAGCGACATCCCCCTCTTGGTGCGGCGCTTCATCGCCGAGTTGGCCTCGCAGCACGAGAGGCAGTTCAAGGGCATCACGCCTGAGGCGCTCCAGATCCTGGTCGACGCCGACTGGCCCGGGAACGTGCGCCAGCTCCGCAACCTCATCGAATCGATGGTCGTCCTGGCGCCCGAGGGAGAGATCCGGGCTGCCGACATCCCGCCCGACATCCGCGAGCGGGGCGGCCGGGGAGGGGGGCTCCCGGTGCTCGTCCCCGGGAGGGCGTCGCGCGATGTCGCCGGGCAGGAGGTCCAGTTCATCCTGCGCAGCCTCGTGGAGCTGAAGCTCCAGATCGAGGAGTTGCGGCGCCGAGTCGAGGATAGGCCGGTGCCGGCGCGGCGCGTCGAGATGATCGAGGTCGCACCAGCCGATCCCCTGGATGTCGAGACGCCGGAGGGGCCCGTCATCTACCGCGCCGGGATGACGATGGCGGACGTCGAACGCGCCGCCATCGAAGCGACCCTCAAGGAGACGCGCGGCAACCGCCGCAAGGCGGCCGAAGTGCTCGGCATCGGCGAGCGGACGTTGTATCGCAAGTTGAAGGAATACCAACTCGCTTGACGCTGCTTGTTCTGAGCCGCATCTTAGCGGAGCCCTTCCCCAATCCCTCGCGCCGGCCAGAGCGTCCGTGGATTTTAGGATCGATCCGGACAAGTGCGTCACATGCCTCGCCTGCGTCCGGGTGTGTCCCGCCGACGCGGTCGCGGTGGACGAGCAGCTCGTCTCGATTGTCGACGAGGCGTGCACGCGTTGCGGGTTGTGCCTGCCCGCCTGTCCCCACGAAGCCATCACTGCGCTCGGCGATCAGGCCCGGGCCCTGACCCTGGCCAAAGGGGGCGAGGCCGTCCTGATCCTCAGCGTGGAATCTGCCGCGCACTTCTATCCCGCCACGCCGGAGCAGGTCGTAAACGCCTGTTATGCGGCGGGTTACCGCGCTGTGCACCGCGGCGTGCTGGGCGACGAGCTGGTGGCGGAGCAGTACCGCGAGCTGTTGGCGGAAGACGGCTGGGGCACGATCATCCGCAGCACCTGCCCGGTGGTGGTCGAGACGGTGCGCACCCGGTACCCCGAGCTGGTCCCATACCTCGCCCCGGTCGCGACGCCGATCGCTGCCGAGGCGCGTTACCTGAAGGCGATGTACGGGGACGACACTCCGATCGTGTACTCCGGGGTGTGCATCACCGAGGGCGGGCCCGATGTCGATGCGGCGATCACGTTCGCGGAGCTCGAGTACGTGTTCTCGAAGCGCGGCGTGAGTGTCGAAGACCAGCCGCTCTACTTCAGCCGCATCCCCGAGGAGCGGCGGCGCTTCTGGAGCACCGCGGGGGGGCTGCCGATCGACGTATTGAAGGAGGAGCGCCAGGCGAGCAAGCGCTTCCGGAAGGTCCGCGGGCTGGGCCAACTCGAGGCGATGGCGCGGGCCGTCACCGATAAGATCGACCTCGGTTTCGTCGACATCCTGCCCTGCGAGGGGTGTCTCGACCATCCGCTGCTGGGTCCCAAGGACCAGCTCTTCCGGCGGCGCGAGATTGTCGGGGCGACGGAGCCGCAGCGGGCGCCGCGGTCCGTGCTGGCGGAGGGCGTCACGATCTCCGTGGGCGCCGTCTTCAAGATGCACCAGATCGGCCGCAAGGCGGCGGTCGAGGTGGTGGAAGAGGTGCTCGAGAAGATCGGCCTCGCGCCCAACGGGCGGCCCTGGGACTGCGGGGCGTGCGGCTACGACACCTGCCAGGAGTTCGCGGTGGCGGCGGCGCAGGGCCGGACGACGCTCAAGTCGTGTCCGCCGTACCTGAATCGCGAGGCCACGGCGGCACATCAGGCGGCCGCCGTCGACGCGCTGACGGGTCTCGCGTCGTTCAGAGTATTGAGAGATAGACTGGCGACTGAGGTCGCGCGGGCCCGACGCACGGGTGAGCGTTTTGCGGTATTGTTCATGGACCTGGACAACTTCAAGCAGGTGAACGACAAATTCGGCCACGAAGCCGGCAATGCCGTCTTGAAGATCACCGCGCAGGAATGCGGGCAGCAGATCCGCACGACCGACCTGGCGGGCCGCTACGGCGGCGACGAGTTTGTGTTGGTGCTGGTTGGAACGGGGCAGGATGGAGCGAAGGGCGTCGGGGAGAAGGTGCGGAGCGCCGTGCAGGCGATCGGCGTGAAACTCGGCTATCCGGAGGGGCTCGTGACCGCGAGCATCGGGGTGGCGGAGTATCGGCCCGACCGGGAAGACGAAGATGTGCTGGTCGCTGCGGACCGCGCGCTGTATCGCGCGAAGGCCGGCGGCCGCAACCAGGTAGCAACGGGAGAGTAATGACGTGACGCCAGCGACGCCGGAGCAGGATCCATTGCCATTGAACCCGCCGCAGAATCCCGATCCGTGGGGCGTCAAACGGGTGGAAAATCTCATCACCGGACTGACCGGCGTGCTCTCGGCGCGCGTGGTAGTGACGCCCCTGGGCGAGGTGAGCGAGGTGCACGTCCTCACGCGCAGCGACATCCAGCCGAAGCAAGTCGTCCGCAATATCGAGTCGGCGCTGATGGCGCAGCTCGGGTTCAAGATCGATCATCGCAAGATCAGCGTGGCGCAGACGGCGGACGTGCGGCCCATCGAGGCGTTGCACAGTGAGGCGATCAACGAGCGCGCCAAGCGGCGTGTGGTGGTCTTCAAGAGCCTCGAGGTGCGTCCGGCGGAGCGGCCGCAGCGCGTGCAGGTGCGCGTAAAGCTGGCGTATGGGGATCGCGAAGCGTCGGCCGACGAGCTGGGGACCGATACCGTGCGGAACCGGGTCGAGGCGGCGGCGCGGGCAGCGGCAGCGTGTCTCGACGAGCTGATTCCCGATAATTCGATCGCGCTCGAGGGCGCGTCGTTGATCGACGCGTTCGATCGGAAGTTCGTCATGGTGGCGGTACACGGACTCGGCGGGCGCGAGGCGATGCTTTTGGTCGGAACGTGCGAAATCCGCGAATCGGCGGAGCGGAGCGCGGTTCTCGCTGTGCTCGACGCTACGAATCGGTGGGTAGATGCGAGACGGTAGTAATTGCAAATCGTTATAGTGTAGCGCCTTAGCCACAACCATCCCCAGCAGCGTACTGCGATTCGTACCCTATCCCTTGGGTGGCCATCCAAGGGACTAGCGGACTATCGGTTTTGATGGTATTTCCTATTCCGTGAGTCCAGCCAAGCCGAAGCGTTATTGGGGCACCCAACGTGTTGCGCGCGTCCTACAGGTCACGCCCGCGACCGTTGCGAGTTGGATCGACCAGGGGCATCTAAAGGGCCACAAGACGCCCACTGGCCGGCGCCGTGTTGCGTCGGCGGATCTCGCCGCATTTTTGACCGACCATGGGATGCAGGTGCCGGCGGAGCTGGTGACGCCGCGCGAGCGCGAGACCGTGGTGATCGTCGAGGACGATCCGAGTTATCTGCGGGCGTTGGTGCGGTGGTTGGCGCGCGAAGCGCCGGAGCTGGAAGTCGTCGAAGCGACGACGGGGATGGACGGCCTGCTCGAGATCGGCCGCACGCATCCCAACCTGGTGGTGCTCGACTACACGTTGCCCGATTTCAACGCGGTGCAGGTGGTGGAGCGGTTGCTCGATCCGTCGCGGCGGCTCACCGCCGAGGTGATGGTGGTGACGGGCGGGATGCCGATGGAGGCGGAGGCGGCGCTGCGGCGCGTGGGCGTGCGGACGA
>DATHDT010000419.1:0-14412 GCA_035318905.1 Gemmatimonadales bacterium
CATCGCGTTCGTCTCGTCGTCATACAACCGGCGCTGGCACGTGTTCATCCTGAGTCGCGAAGCGGCGAAGGATCTGCTTTTCGGCGAGCCCGTGCGCCTGACTGAAGACAACGACAGCAAGTTGCCGCGCTACTACTACAGCAAGTGGGATCACTACATCTCACCCACGTGGTCGCCCGATGGGAAGGAGATCATCCTCGTCTCGAACCGCGGCCACATTCACGGCAGCGGCGGGTTCTGGCGCATGGCCGCGCAGCCGGGCGCGCCATTGCGCGAGCTGCGCTACGAGGAGACTACGTGGAAGGCTCGGCCCGACTGGTCGCCCGACGGTACGAGCGTCGTGTATAGCTCGTACCTGGGGCGCCAGTGGAATCAGTTGTGGCTGATGACGAGTGAGGGCGGCGATCCCTTGCCGCTCACCTACGGCGAGTTCGACGCCACGGCGCCGCGTTGGTCGCGCGACGGCAAGCGGATCGCATACGTCTCCAATGAATCCGGTAACACGGCGCTTTGGGTCATGGAGATCCCGGGAGCCAGGAAGCAGCGCGTCGAGGCGCTGGACAGGCGCTACAAGGGCGCAGTGGGAACGCTGCACCTGAACATCTTCGACGAACACGGCCGTCAAGTGTCGGCGCGTGTGTCGATTTCTGGTCCCGAAGGTCGCGGGTACGCTCCAAATGATGCGTGGCGTCATGCGGACGAAGCGTTCGACCGCTCCGAGCGCCAATTCGAATACCCGTACTTCCACTCTGACGGAGTCGTGGATGTGACGGTCCCGGCCGGTCTCACGCATGTCGAGGTGTGGCGCGGGCCAGAGTACAAGGTTCGTCGGGCCGACGTGGAGGTGCCCGCAGGCCGACATCGGCTGCTGCGTGTGACGCTCGAGCGGCTCGATAACCTCGAGGCCCGCGGCTGGTGGAGCGGCGACCTGCACGTGCACATGAACTACGGCGGCGCCTACCGCAACACACCAGTTCGTCTCGCCTTCCAGGCGCGCGCCGAGGACCTGCACGTGGTCGAAGACCTCATCGTGAACAAGGAACAGCGCATCCCGGACATCGCGTACTTCCGCACCGACGCCGACCCCGCGTCAGGCCCCGGGTTCCTGCTGATGCACGCGCAGGAGTTTCATACCAGCGTGTGGGGACATCTGGGCCTCCTCGGTCTCGGCGACCACTACATCCTCCCGGAGTATGCTGGGTATCCCAACACTCCCGCGGCGAGCCTCTATCCCGATAACGCGGTGATCGCCGACCTGACGCACGCGCAGGGAGGACTCGTGGGCTACGTCCATCCGTTCGACACGAAGCCCGATCCGTACGACACGACCGAATCGCTCACCTACGAGCTTCCGGTCGACGTCGCCCTCGGCAAAGTGGACTACTTCGAGGTCATGGGGTTCTCCGACCACCTCATCACGTCGGAGATCTGGTATCGGCTGCTCAATTGTGGATTCCGGCTGCCGGCGGGGGCGGGGACCGACGCATTCCCGAACTTCGCCAGTCTGCGCGGACCGCCGGGACTGGTGCGCGTGTTCGTGCAGTCGGGCCCGACGCTCGATCACCGGCGCTGGCTCGCTGGGCTCAAGGCGGGCCGCACGTTCGTGACGAACGCGCCGCTGCTCGAGTTCTCGATTGCCAATTCGAGCGCAGGGGACGAGATCAAGGTCTCGCCGGGCACGCAACGCATGCCGGCGTTCGTAAGACTGCGATCCAACGTCCCCATCGACCACCTGGAAATCATCGGGAATGGAAAAGTTGTTGCGACGGTGCCGCTCGACTCGGGCAGGATGACGGCGACTGACACCGTGTGGGTTCCGGTGACGAAGAGCGGCTGGTACGTGTTGCGCGCCTACAGCGATCGCGCCGCGATGCCGGTGCTCGATTTATATCCGTTCGCCTCGACGAGTCCGATCTACGTTCGGGTCGGCGACGATCCTGTCCGCTCGCCGGAAGACGCGGCGTACTTCGTGCGTTGGATCACACGGTTAGAGGTCGCAGCGCAGGCGAGCAGCGCGTGGCGCACTCCCGCGGAGCGGGACGCGGTGCTCAAGACGTTCGCCGAGGCTCGTGCCGTATTTGAGGGGTTATCATTACGACATGACTAGTTCGCGACTCGGGATCGGGATGTTGGCGGTGGTCCTCGGCGCCGCGTGTGGCAACGAACCGGGGGGCCCTGGCGTCATTCCTGACATTGCCCTCGACACGGTCCTGACCGGGCTCGATCATCCGCTCTACGTCACGACGCCGCCCGGTGACCACGACCGCCTCTTCGTCGTGGAACGCCCCGGGACGATCCGCATCATCAAGAACGGCGTGCTCCAGGCGACACCATTCCTCGATATTACGGCCAAGGTCTCGACCAATGCCGAGCAGGGCATTCTCGGCATGGCGTTCCCGCCCGACTACGCGACCAGCAAGTACTTCGTCGTGTACTACGTCAACCCGTCGATCAAAACCGTGCTGTCGCGGTTTCACGTCGCGAGCGCCACCGCCGATACCGCCCTCGCCGCTGAGGACACGCTGCTGACCATTCAGCAGCCGGGCGGCGATCACAACGGCGGCATGCTGGCATATGGGCAGGACAGCTACCTGTACCTGAGTGTCGGCGACGGTGGCTGCTGCGGTGACCCGAGCGGGCATGGTCAGGATCGGACCGAGCTGCTGGGTTCCATCCTGCGTCTCAACGTCGGCGCCACGGGCCCCTATCAGATTCCCGCGACCAACCCGTGGGCCACCGACACGGTGACTCGCCACGAGCTGTGGAACTACGGCCTGCGCAATCCATTCCGCTTCAGCTTCGACCGCCAGACGGGCGACATGTACATCGGCGACGTGGGCGACAACACGCGCGAAGAAATCGACTTCCTGCCGCACACGAGCGTCGGTGGTGAGAACCTCGGTTGGCGGATCATGGAGGGCAAGGAATGCTTCGGCGGGGGCACGGCGTGCACCATGACGGGGCTGACGCTGCCGGTGTGGGATTACCCGCACAGCGACGGGTGCTCCGTGATCGGCGGGTTTGTCTACCGGGGCGCGGCGATCCCCGCTCTGCGAGGCACGTACTTCTACCTCGACTTTTGCGCCGCGTGGGTGGAGGCGTTCCGCTTGCCCGCGATACTGAGCTCGATGCGGCGATACCCGTGGTTCGACTCGAACGAGTTCCCCAACAGCTTCGGCGAGGACGCCGACGGCGAGCTCTACATCACATCCGAATCGGGAAACCTCTTCAAGATCGTCGCGCTGACTCCGTAACGCTCCCTATTGGATCCTGAGTGGAACGGGCGCCGAAACCCCAGGCCCCTGATCGTAGGTCAGGACGCCCCAGACCTGGTAGTCCCCTGCAGGCAGGCGATCCCACCGACAAATCGAACCGCTGCACTGCTCGGCGGTGGCATCGAACAGGAGCGTCCAGACCACTGTCTCCGATGGCGCGAGCGTCACCGGTGCGTAAATGGCAATGCACACCCGCTGTCGTGGGCGGAGGTCGGGCGTATCACCGACAGCCACCACCCGCACGTCGAAGGCGCAGACGTTGTTGAACGTGACGGACCGCGTGCTGATGTTGTGGATGCTCGCGGTGAGGTGCGTGGTATCACCGTGTGCGATCGTCGAGCGGGCGAGAGCGACGCTGACATCGAGGGGCCCTGGCGCGGTTGCGTCGCTACAGGCGGCAAGAACAAGAGATGAAACGAGGAGCAGACCGAAACGAGACATAGGGCTCTCCGCGCGATCAAGTGGTCTATACAAATGCACGCGGTGTCCCGCGAGTGTCAATCCTCCAGCGGCTGCGGCGCCGGCGCAACGTCGGCGCGCGTGACCGTACGAATCAGCTGCTGCTGCCGCTCCCCGAGGCGTCCCGCGGCGTCATTCCGCTCGCTCTCCTTCTTATAGACCGCCGCGACGGCGCTCCCCGAGCCGCACAGCCGCACCCAGACCGGCCCCGTCCCCGCCAGCTTTTCGTACAGCGCTCGCAGCTCCGGATGCTTGCCGAACACGGGGGACTCGAAATCGTTGCCGCCGAGCCGCCCGATGCTGCCCCACGTGGCGAGCGCCTCGGCGTCGAGGATCACGGGCCCGCGCGCCACCAGCGTCGGATTCGCGTCGTCCCACCAGCGATAGGCATCCGGCGTCGCGACGGCGATGGAAGGCACCGCAACGAGCGCCGGCGCCGACGCGGGAGCCGGCAAGCGGAACAGGCGCTCGCCTCGGCCCCAGCCGAGCGCGAGCGGGGCACCGCTCGCGAAGAACGCGACGTCGGCGCCGAGCCGTGCGGCGAGGTGGAGCAGCTCGTGTCGCGGGACGGCGTTGCCGGCGAGTGCGTTCACGGCGTGCAGAGTCGCCGCTGCGTCGCTCGAACCGCCGCCAAGCCCGGCGCGCACGGGAATGCGTTTCGTGAGCCGGATCGCGACGCCGAACCGATTCCCGGTGGCTTCGAGCACGGCGCGCGCGGCCCGCACGGCGAGGTTGTTCTCCATCGGCCCGAGATCCGGGCCCTCGACTTCCAGCGCGACGCCCGAATCGACGCGGCGCACATCGAGCTCATCCGCCAGCTCGAGCAGCGCGAACGCCGTCTCGATCTGGTGGTAGCCGGAGCTCTCGCGGGCGAGGATGCGGAGGAAGAGGTTGATCTTCGCGTGTGCGGCGACGCGCACCGCGATCGGGGCGGCGCTCACGCGCCGTCTCCCTCCCGCAGCTCGCCGAGTCGCAGGTGCAGGCGCGACAGCGACCAAAGGCCGAGCAACGTGATGGGCAGGAACGTGGTGAGGTGATAGGTGAGCGCGTAGCTCACGGCACGGCTCGCGTCCACGGCGTAGATGCCCAGGGTGATTCGCGTCGCCGCCTCGAACACGCCGACGAAGCCTGGTGTCGAAGGCACCGCGACACCGAAGCCGATGATGCCCTGAAGCAAAAGCGCAGCTTCGAGCGGGACCGGGAGGCCGAACGCGCGGAAGCACACGGCGAAGGCCGCCGCGTTCGTGCCCCACAGCACGAGCGACCAAAGGACGACGCCGGCGAATCGCGCCGGACTCTTGAGCACCGAGAGCCCCTCCACGATGCCTTCGGCCCAGTGTGTCAGACGGTCCGCGATCCGCGTGGGCAAGAGGCGGTGCGTGATGCGGCCGAGCAGCGCCAGCCACGGGGCGGGGCGGTGCACCACGCCGAGTGCGAGCAACAAGATCGTTCCGAACAAGATCGCAGCGGCCGTGGCGAGGCCTGAGAGCGACCGCCCTTGCACCACCGTGTTGGCCGGAAACGACGGCGCCGCGATCGCCACCGCCATGAGCGCCAGCATGATCAGCGCGTCGAACACGCGCTCGACGCCGACTGAACCGAGGGCCGTCGTGAAGCGCACCGGCATCTCGCGTCCCGCGACATAAGCGCGCGCGACCTCGCCGGCGCGCGCGGGCAAAAGGTTGTTCGCCATGAAGCCGATCGCCGTCGCATGCCACAGGGGCAGCCACGGCAACGGTTGACCGCCGGCATCCCGCAGGATGAGGCGCCAGCGGATGGTGCGGAGCGGAAACGTGAGGGTGGCGAGGAACACCGCGAGGAGCAACAGCGAGATGTTGGCGCCGCGGGCGTATGCGATGACCGCGCGTGGGCTGACGTCCTGCAACACCCATGCGAGCAACGCCACGGTGACCGCCAAGCCGATCAGCCAGGCCCAGCGACGCGACGTGCCGGTCTTACTCGGGTTCGATGGCGAGGACAACGAGGTCGCAGACTTCGTCGATGATCGCGCGCAGATCGTCCCCGTTGATGCGCTTCGCGGCTTCGCGGAGCTCCTGGGCGCGTTGTCGCGCCCGCGCGCCCTTATAGAGGAGCGTGCGGATGTCGACGACGGCGGGCTCCGCCGAGGCCCGAGGGGCGGTCGGGCGCCCCGTGTCCGCGGAGGGGCCTTGCAGCAGGGCGTCGAGTGACGCCGCCCCAAAGCCCGGCGCGGCGAGGCGCTGGTACGTCGCCCATGAGCCCGTGAGGTCGCCCGACTCGGGGACCGCTTCGTCCGTAACGGCGGGCGTAGGGCGTGGGGCGCGGGGGGTCGCGACCACGGGCACCGGAGCGGGGGCCAGCGACTCGATCGGGACGACCGGCGAGCCCGACGGGCCCGACGGGCCAGCGAGTGCGCGGACCGCGGCGGTCACGGCGGCCAGCTCGGCGGCGAGCGCCGTCTCGTCACCCGAGCCCGACCGCGACAGAATCTCGCCGGCCCGCCTCAGCTCCACCGCGAACAACGCCGACTGATTTACGGCGATCCCGCTGGTCACCGCCTCCCGCGCCGCGTGCGCGAACTCGGCAACGCGCTCGGCGACGGGCCCGCCGCCGGCTCCCCCCAACGCGCGGAAGGTCCCCGCGAGCGTGTGCGCGCGCAGCTCGCGCTGGGTGGGGCTCGGCGCCCGCTCGAGTGAGTCGGCCGCCTGACGCAGATGTTCGCCGTGGCTCACGAGCTCCAGGCGGCCCAGCGTGGCGGGCCGGGCCGGGGCGGTCCCGCGGTGCACGATGTGTGGGCCGGCGTCGCCGTGAAACAGCGCATCGATCGCCACCACGTCGGGCTCGCTCTCCATCAACTTCACGAGGAGTCCAGCGAACCTCCGGAACTCGGCGCCCTCCGGATCGGGTCGGCCGCGCTCGGCGACCTCGCGCGCCGCGTGGGCGATGGAGCTGGCCGCCGCCTGGAACAACTCCGCAACGGGGGCCTTGGGCGCAGCCTTGCTCTGGCTCAGCTCGCCGATCGCCCGCTCGATGCCCTCGAGGAGGTCGGGGAGTGGAGGCAGGTCGTTCAGCGCGGCGAGACCGCGCAACGGCTGCAGCGCTTTGAGGACGTGCTGCAGAGGATCGTGGGCGAGTGGGTTCGCGCTGAGCGCCTTGGAGGCGCGATCGAGGGCGCTCGCGATCGCCGCGCCCTCACGGGCGACGAAGGCCCGGGCGCCGGCGTCGAGGCCCATCGCCTCGGCGGCCCGAACTTGCGCCGAGGGCCGCCCGGCGAGCTGCTCGAGCTGGGCCGCCAGCGTCTCGGCTTTTGCGGTGTCGGCCGCGGTCCAACTGGCCGCCTGGCGCACGAAGATCTTGAGGTCGTCGACGGCGCGGATGGCGACCTGCTTCGTGCCGGCATCCCAGGGGCGCCGCCCCTCGCGCACGGCCCGCGCCAGCGCTTCGACGCCGCTCGCCGCCCGCGCGATCGCCTGCTGGCTCGCCATCAGGGCGCTGCCGCGCAGGGCGCGCGACAGGCGCACGAATTCGTCGGCCGCGGGCGGGGCATCGCCCTGGAGCACGGCGTCGAGCCGGTCCAGGTACTCGCCCGCCTCGAGGGCGAAGAAATCGGACATCCCGAGCGGCTGGCCAGGTTGGGTCATCGCGTCCCCAAAATAGGCGTCCTGGCGTCTTGTACCAACTGCTTCATGCGCCGTACGGCCTCCTCCAGGCCCCAGAACACCGCATTACTCACGATGGAATGGCCGATGTTCAGCTCCTCGATCTCCGGAATCGCCGCCACGGGCTGCACGTTCTGGTAGGTGAGGCCGTGCCCGGCGTGGACCGCCAGGCCAACGCCTTTGGCGTACGCCGCTGCTCGACGCAGTTCGTTCAACGCCTTCTTTCTACGCTGTTCGCTTGACGCATTTGCATATGTGCCCGTGTGTATCTCGATGGCCGGAACCCCGAGAGCACGCGCTTGATCGATGGTCTTGCGCACGGGGTCGATGAAGAGGCTGACACGGACGCCGGCGTCCTGGAGGCCGCCGATGGCGGCGGCGAGGCGGCGGTCGCCGCGCCGCAGCGCCAGGCCGCCTTCGGTGGTGATCTCTTGCCGCCGCTCGGGCACGAGCGTCGCCTGGAAGGGGCGGAGCCGGCGGGCGAGTCGCACGATGTCCGGGTGCGCGCCGAGCTCGAGGTTGACGACGGTCTTCACGCTGCGCGCGAGTGCCACCACGTCGGCGTCCTGGATGTGGCGACGGTCTTCGCGCAGGTGCACGGTGATGCCGTCGGCGCCGCCGCGCTCGGCGGCCGCCGCGGCCTGCACCGGGTCGGGCTCGTCGGTCTGGCGTGCTTCGCGCAGGGTCGCGACGTGATCGATGTTGACGTAGAGGCGCATAAAGTCTTAGGTTGGATTCCTAATGCGACGACTCCCTGTCCTACTCGTCCTGGCAGGTTTCGGCTGCGGCGGCGCGCAGCATCCGGGCGCGCTCACGCCCCAGACGCCGAACGAGGCGCTGAGCAAGTTCATGGATGCGGTGAAAGCGAACGATCTCACCCGCATGGGAAACCTGTGGGGAAGTGAGCGCGGGCCGGCGTCAACGTACATGGACAGGAACAATCTCAAGCGCCAGCTGACCACCATTCAGATCTACTGGAATCACACCGGATATCGCATCATCGAAGGACCACTCCCCGCACAGCCGCTGAACCCGACGTTCAAGAACGTGCCGAGCCCGGACCGGATGCGCGATTTCCGGATCGACTTGCAGCGCCCGAGTGGCTGTAGTCAGGCGGCTCCGATTACGGTCGTACGCACGAATAGCGGTGGCTGGCTCGTGTACGACGTGCATCTCGAGGCCGTTGGCAACCCGGCGATGCGGTGCCAGCCCAGCGGATCGGGAACTCGGCCGTAGCGCAGGGCGTTTCACCTACTCGGTCAGCTCGAGCAGAATGCCGTGGGTCGCCTTGGGATGCAGGAAGGCGATGCGGCGGCCGCCGGCCCCGCGCCGGGGCGTTTCGTCGATGAGGCGGTAGCCGGCCTCCCGGCAGCGCGCCAGGGCCGCGTCGAGATCCGGCACGCGATAGCAGACGTGATGGATGCCCGGGCCGCGCCGGGCGAGGAATTTGGCGACGGGACTCGCGGGATCGAGGGGTTCCAGCAGCTCGACGTCCACGTCGCCGAAATGCAGGCTGACGATGCTGGCGCCATCGGCCGTCTCCGGATGGCCGGGTACGAGGCCCAGGACGTCTCGATAGAACGGCAGGGCTTCGGCGAGGCTCGTGACGGCGATGCCGACGTGGGCGACTCGGGGCTCGGTCATACGACGGTCAACTTAACGATTGTCAGAGAAGGAGTGGAGGGTTCATGGAGGCGACACACCCCGCGGCGGTCACCGACGCGACGTTTCAGCAGGAAGTCGAACAGCACAAAGGCCTCGTGATCGTGGATTTCTGGGCCACCTGGTGCGGCCCGTGCCATATGGTCGCGCCGATCATGGAGCAGCTTGCCACCGAGCATTCGGGCAAGGTCAAAGTGCTCAAGGTGGACGTCGACGCGAACCAGCGCACGGCGATGCGCTTCAACGTTCGGTCGATTCCGAGTATTCTATTCTTCAAGGATGGCCGCCACGTCGACACCCTCGTGGGCGCCTATCCGAAGCCGGCGTTCGAGCAGAAGATCCAGCAGCACCTGGCCTAACCTCCCCGGAGGACGATGCGCGCGAGCACCGCTCGCCTGACGAATTCGCCGGTTCGCCTCGCGGATCTGCAGTTTCCGCAGGTGAACCGGCAGATTCATCGTACCCGGTTGGCGTTCATCCACCTCGACAATCTGCTCGCCTTCGCCAAGCGCGACCGTGACGGCCGCGTGGACGGGTACATCGCGGCGTATCTCCCCGACGAGTGCCTGCTGCTGTTCTTCCGCAAGGGTGAAGCGGTCAATGCCGCGTCACTGCACACCGCCGGACGCCAGGTCATCACGATCACCGAAGCGCTGAAGCGGATGCGCGCCGAGGTGGAGCGCGGCGAGCTGGCCTACTGCGCGGCGCCGATGGAGCAGCTGGCCTGGATGTATGCGTCGTGCGCCGGTGGGTACCAGAGCCGGTTCATCGACGTCAACCAGCCCGACAAGTTCTTCCCGGTGCTGCAGCAGGAGCAGGTGACGGGCGTGCTCGAGTTGATCTCGAACGGCCGCGTCTCCTATCTCAAGTTCGACAAGGGCCGCTACGTCAGCGGCTATTTCTGCGACAAGCCCGACACGACGCCGCCGGCGCGCTACCTCGAGTCGTTGTTCGAACCCGGCCCCGACGGCGCGGCCCCCGCAATGTCAGCGGGAGCGTTCACCGCCGGCGCCGACCTCCCGGCACAGGCCCCGACGGCCCTCGTCAACACGTACCGCGAGCTGTACTGGCGCATCGTCGACGCCGTGGACCGCGAGTTTCCCGGCGAAGCCAAGAAACGCGCGCAGAAGGTGACCGCGTCGATCCTCGGGACGCACCAGGCGCTGACCCTGCTGAGCGTGCCGCGCGGCGCCGACACCCCCGACTCGGTCGTGCGCCCCGAAGAGCTCTCGACCGCCCTCACCGATTGGACGTTGCAGCTGCTCGAGGGCGCGGAGGTGATGATGCCGGGCACAGCGCCCAAAGTTTTGAAGGACGCGACGCGCGAACATCGCTACGTGCTGCAGGCCTCCGGCTTTTACTCGCGCCTCCCCTGGCAGGTGACGTGGTGACGTGGCGGGCACTCTCTACGTCGTCGCCACGCCTCTCGGCAACCTCGGGGATCTGTCGCCGCGCGCCGCGGACACCCTGAAGAACGTGGCCGCCGTCGCGGCCGAAGACACCCGCCACACGAAGACGCTCGTCGCCCACGTCGGCTCGCATGCGGAGCTGATCAGTTTCCACGCCCACTCGAGTGAGCGCGCCCTCGAGCGCATCCTCGACCTGCTCGGCACCGGCAAGGATATCGCGCTCGTGACCGACGCGGGCACGCCCACCGTTTCCGACCCCGGGGCGGCGCTCGTGGCGGCCGCGCGCGCGCGCGACATCCCGGTCGTGACGATTCCCGGCCCGACGGCCGTCGCCGCGGCGCTCGCCGTGTCGGGGTTACCAGCCGACCGCTACGCCTTTTTCGGATTCCTGCCTCGCAAGGGAACGGACCGCCGTCGTCTCCTCGATCTCATCGCGCGCTCGGAGTGGACCGCCGTCGTTTTTGAGGCGCCGAATCGCGTCGCGGACCTGTTGAGCGATCTGGCCGAGGTGTGTGGAGACGATCGACAGGTCGCCGTGTCGCGCGAGTTGACCAAAGTGTTCGAAGAGACGCGCGCCGGGACCCTCGCCGAATTGGCGGGTTACTACGCCGAAGCCCCGCCGCGCGGCGAAGTCACCGTCGTCGTCTCGGGAACCGGGAAGGCGGCGCCGGAAGAAGTGCCGATCGATCCCGAGGTGCGCGCCCGCGCACTCCTGGCGCAGGGCATGACCCGCAAGGACGTGGCGGACCAGATCGCGGAGGAAACGGGGATCTCGCGGAATGCGGCGTACAAACTCGTGAACGAGCTGTGAAACGACGGCGGTCGGCACTGCGGCGGTCAGGCGGTCTGATCGTTGCCCTCGCGCTGATCCCGATCGCCGTCCCACCGACCGCCGTTTCACCGACCGCCGCCTCTCTGACTATCGGCCGCCTCCACTACGACGGTGGCGGCGATTGGTACGCGAATCCATCCAGTCTCCCGAACCTCCTCGCCGCGCTGCGGGCACGCACGACCCTCCCTGTCGCCGAGCGCGAGCGCGTGGTGACGCTGACGGGCCCGGAGCTGTGGGACGTGCCCTACCTCTACATGACCGGGCACGGCAACGTGCGTTTTTCCGATGTTGAAATCCGAAACCTGCGGCGCTATCTGGAACAGGGCGGATTCCTCCACGCCGACGACAACTACGGGATGGATCAGTCGTTCCGGCGCGAGATCGCGCGCGTATTTCCAGACCACCCGCTCGTCGAGGTGCCGCTGTCCCACCCGATTTACAAGCTGGTGTACGACTTCCCCCGCGGCATTCCGAAGATTCACGAGCACGATGGTCTGCCCGCGCAGGGGTTCGGTGTGTTCTTGGGGGACCGCCTCGTCGTATACTATTCATATCAGTCCGATCTCGGCGACGGTTGGGAAGACCCCGACGTGCACCACGATCCCCCGGAGCTCCATGAAGCGGCGTTGCGGATGGGCGTGAATCTGTTCACCTACGCGGTGAGCGCGGTCCGGTGACCGAAACCGCGCTGCGCCTGCGCCGCCTCGCCCGGCCCCATGCGCGCGCGCGGGCCCTGGCGATGCTCCTTGGCGGTGCCGGGGCGGCCCTGGCCGCGGCGGCCCTCGGGTTGGCGCTGGCGCCGCGTTTGTCCGGCGTCGCGCTGGGGTGGGTGTGTGTCGCCGCCAGCGCCGCGGCGGCGTGGTGGGCGGTGCGGCGCGTCCTGCGTGAGGCTGCACCGGCGCCCGTAGGCCGGCTCGTCGAGACGGCGGCGCACACGCGTGCGGGGAGCATCGTTGGCGTGGTCGCGCCGATTCCCGCGGCGGGCGGCACGAGCCCCGATCTCCTGGCGGCCGCCGACGCCCGGGCCGCGCGGGTCGTGGATGGCGCGGCGCCGGCGGTGGACGGCCTGCTCGGCCGCACGACGCGCCGCCGGATCGCGTTCGGCGCCGTGGCCGCGGTCGCCGGCGCCGCGCTCTTCATCGTCGCCTCCCCGGCCTCAGGCCGCGCCGCCGCATTCTGGAATCCGCTCCGCGCGTGGCGCGATGCGCGCGCGCCGGTGCGCCTCGCGGTCGACCGCCGTCGTGTGCGCCGGGGCGACAGCGTCACAGTGAGCGTCACGGTGCCGGGCGCGACGCGCGCCACGCTGTGGACGCGCGGCCCCGGCGAGGCGTGGCGCCCGGCGCTGCTGGCCCTCGACGGAGACGGCCGGGCGGCGCGGCGGCTCGGCCCCCTCGAAACCGATCTGTTCGTGCGCGCGGCCAGCGGTGGCCGTTCCAGCGCCGAGCTGAAGATCGACGTCGCCCTGCCCGCCTTCCTCGCCGAGCTGGCGTTGACCGCGCGTTTCCCCGGGTACATCGGGCGCGCGGATGAGCCGCTCCTGGTCGGTCCCGATCCGATCGTGTTGCCCGCCGGAACCGAGCTTGTGACGAATGGAATGGCGAGCGTGCCGCTGGCCGGCGCATCGTGGACGCAAGGCAGTCGCGCCGCTCACCTGCGCGTCGACGGCGCGCGCGTCGACGGCCGGTTCACGCCCGCGACGAGTGGCACCTGGCGCTTCGATGCCCAAACACGCGACGGCGCACCGTTCGATTGGAGCGCGCCTCCCGAGCTGCACCTCGTCGTCGTGCCCGACTCGGCGCCGGTCGTGGCACTGCCCGTGCCCGGTCGCGACACCACGCTGCCGCTCTCGATGCGACAGCCGCTCGTGGTCGATGTGCGCGACGATCACGGCATCGCTCGGCTCACGGTGGTCAGTTGGCGCGTCAGTCGCACCGGCCGCGTGGGCGAGGTGGTGCGGGAGTCACTCGACGTGAGCGGGGCCGGGGATCGCGCGATCATCCAGGGGCAGCTCGACGCGCAGCGTCGTGGCCTACTCCCGGGCGACACGTTGCGCGTGTACGTCGAGGCGCTCGACAACGCGCCCTCCCCGGGGCAGCATCGCGGGCGCAGCCCCGAGTGGGCGCTGCGCTTGCCGAGCATGGAAGAGCTGCGCGCGGCTGCCCGTGAGGCCGCGCGCGCCGTCGCCGGTTCGGCGGACTCGCTCTCCGCGGCACAGCAAGAGCTGAGCGAACGAACCCGCGACCTCGCCCAGGAGCGCAACCGCGACGCGAGCGGTGGCAACGCGACGCGGCAGCCGGGGGGTCAGCCGGGCGCACTGCCGTTCCAGGCGACGGAGCGGGCGGAGGAGATCGCGCGCCAGCAGGCGGCCATGTCCGAGCGGGTCGCGGAGCTGGCGCGGGCGGTGAACGAGATCGCGCGGGCCGCCGAGGCGGCTGGCGTGAACGACACGGCGTTCCAGAATCGCCTGCGTGAGGTGCAAGAGATGCTCGAGCGCGCACTCACCCCGGAGCTCGAGCAGCGCCTGCGGGAATTGCAGGAAGCGTTGGCGCGGCTCGACCCCGAGGCGACGCGTCAGGCGCTGCAGCGGCTGTCGGAAGCCCAGCAGGATTTGAAACGCGAGCTGGAGCGCAGCGAGGAGCTGTTCCGGCGCGCCGCCATCGAAGGCGAGCTCGCGTCGCTGGCACAGGACGCGGAGGATCTCGCGCGCCGCCAAGCCGAGTGGGCCAAGGACGACGCCGCGCGCGCCGACTCGAGCGCCGCGGCAGCCGAGCGGGAGCTGGCCGCGCGCACCGATTCCCTCGCGCAGGGGCTCGATCGCGCGGCGCGGGACGTTCCGCTGCAGCAGTCGCAGAGCGCGGCGCGGCGCGCGCGGGCGGCGATGCAAGAGGCTGCCGACGCGGCCCAGCAGCGCAACGCACGCGGCGCGCGGGCCGGCGGCCGGGAGGCCGCCGATTCGCTCGACCAGGTCCCACGGCAGCTGCGCGGCAAGCGCGATTCGCTGGCGTCGGCGTGGAAGCAGGAAGCGCTCGAGGCGCTCGACCGCGCGCTGGGCGAGACCGCGTGGCTCGCCGCCGGGGAGCGCGACCTCACCGTAGCGCTGCGCAGCGGTCAGACGGGGGCGGCGGTGCGGGGCAAGC
>DATHDT010000420.1:0-4959 GCA_035318905.1 Gemmatimonadales bacterium
GGGAAGCGCTCGACGATTTACGCGACCGGCGGGTTCACCCACGCGAACTTCGGCATACCCTACGACTTCGCGGAAAACATGGTCGACGGCGGCGTCGGCGCGCGCATGTTCATCGGGAAGCACGTGGCGGTGCGCGGCGACCTGCGCGCGATGTACACGCCCAACACCTCGCTCCCGACCGGCACCTGGGGTGGCCAAGTGGCCGCGTCCGCGGGTGTCTCGTACTTCTTCGTGCCTCCGCAGCAGGGGCGCGGATTCAACAAGCAATACCAGTGGTACTGGGGCGCGCAGGGCGGCGCATTCATCTACAAGACAAACGTGCAGCCCCTGTACTACGACCCCATCGTCGGTGGGCACTGGCTGATCACGGCGCGCCGTACGGCGCTGTACGTCGCCTACGAGCAAGCGCTGTTCCTGACCGACGCGAACGCCGTGATCCTCGACCCGAACTCCTCGTCGTCATCGGTCGGCCCGGGATTCCGCGACGTCACGTTCCACGACATGCGCCGCTTGATGTTCGGCGTGCTCGCCTTCCCGGCGCAAAAAGTGATCGAGCCCTTCGCGGGCGGCGGGTTCGCCTTGATGCAGGTGCTCAACCCCGTGGTGGACTGCTCGAGCTGCGCGACGCTGTCCGAAGCGGTGGAAGCCGCCGACCGGGCGCATGACGCGTCGAGCAAAGCCTTCTTCTGGGTCATGGGCGGGTTGCAGATCAACTACTCGACCAAGCTGAACGTGTTCGCGCACTACCTCATCACGTCCAGCGCCGCCGGGTTCCTGATCGAGAGCAACACACACACGATTCAGGGTGGAATTCGCTACAGCCTCGGGACCTCGAAGGAAGGGATCACCGAGCGGCACTAACGGGACACCCACGGGGAGTCCTGAAAGAAGAATCGTAGCGGCCAGTCGAGGGCCCGCGTGATCCCTACACGCGGGCCCTTTGCGATCCTCCCCCGGTGTGACTGGCTCCGCACGATCCGCAGCGGCCCCTGCTGGAGCCGCGCTCCGTTCAACTGACCCGTCACGCCCAGCGCTTCGCACAATCGGGCCGGCCCCGCGCAGAGGTGGCGATCCGCGATGCCCCTCCCTCGCCGCCGCCGCATGATCTCGAGGCCCGTAAGGGGCTCGAGCGCGCGAATCAACACCGCCGCCGGATAGTCTTCGGCCTCCGTGACGGCGTTCAAACACCAATGCATTCCGTAGGTGAAGTAGACGTACGCCGTCCCCGCGGCACCGTAAAGCTGCTCGGTGCGCGGGGTGCGGCGGTGTCCAAAGGCATGGCAGGCAGGATCGTGCGGACCGACGTAGGCCTCGACTTCGACAATGCGGCCGGCGGTGCGGCGGCGCGCGCCACCCACGTCGCTGACGAGAATGTGCCCTAAAAGACTACGCGCGACCTCGGCCGTCGGTCGCGCGTAGAACTTCGCCGGGAGTGGCGTCACGCCCCGCCCGTGAGCCCCCGCTTCACCTTGGACCAGAACGATTCGCCGTCGGCCTCGGGCTCGGCCGCGCGGGGCCTGGGCGTCGGAGCCGGGGGCGCAGCGGGCGGCGTCGCGGGAGGCGCCGCTGGAGCGGAAGGCGCAGATGTTTCGGAACGCGGCGGACGATCCTCACGCTCACGTCCTCCGCCCTGACCTCCACGACCGCTTCCTCCCCGGGAGCCGCGGCCTCGACCACCACGCCGGCTGCGGCCACCGCGCTCACCCCGTTCACCGCGCTCCTCGCGGTTGCCCGCGGGCGCCCGGCCTCGACCCTTGGGGCGCTCTTCCCCGGAAGACGGCTCCGAACTGACCGGAGCCACAGGCGGCTTGGGGGGGGGGACCAGGTCCATGCGCGGCCGGAAGGTCGGGTCGACTTCGACGACGCCGATCTTCGGGACGTCGCTCTTGGGGAGGGGGGGGGCCACACGACCCCCGCGCGACCCGCGGCGGAAGCGCGCACTGCGCGCCGGGATACCTCCGGGCGACGACGAGGGCGCGCTGTACGGCGGAGGAGGCGCCGAGGAGGCAGGCATCGGGATATCGTCCTCGTCGGGCACCTGCGGTTCAAGCGCTGGCGCTGGTGGAGCCGAAAGCTCGACGACCTCTGAGACGGGCTCGGGTTGCGCCTCCGACTCTTTTGCGCCAAGCGCCGACTTGAACAAGCCGAACGCATTACCGAACGAGAACCCGGCCTTCTTCTCGGCCGACGCGGCCGGCGCGGCCGGTTCGGCAGGCTCGGTCGTGTCGGTCGTCCCCAGGGGCACTTCGCGCTGCTCGCGATCCTCGCGACCACGGCCTCGGCCGCCGCGACGGCCGCGCCCTTCACGTTCGCGCGCCGGGCGTTCGGGAGCAGGGACGCCACTGCCCAGGGCCGGCTGAGCCGCCGCACCTTCGACCTGGGGTCCCAGGGCGATCTCGTACTGTCCGTTGTCCATCCGCGTGAGAGCGATCAGGCCGCGGTGCGCCGCCTCGACCACGAACTTGCTGAAGCGCGAGTAGCCCGCGTCCTTCTCATCGAAGTTGGGATCGATCTCCTGCATGACCTGCTTCAGGCGATCGGAGCGCATGACGTCGTTGTGGCCCGTCATCTGCTTGACTGCCTCGACGACCAGCTCCCACGGATCGCGGCGCACGTAGGCGATGTCGCTCTCCTTGGTGAAGCCGGCGAGCTCGTTGTAGGAGTAGTACTCGTCGCAGTTCTGGATCAGCAGGTCGCTCGACGACTCACGGATGCCGACGCCGATCACGTACTTGCCGTATTCCTTCAGTTTCAGCACGAGCGAAGAAAAGTCGGAATCGCCCGACAGGAGAATAAACGTGCCGATCTCGGGGCGGGTGAACACCAGCTCGAGCGCGTCGATCGCGAGCCGGATGTCGGTCGCGTTCTTTTTGTTCGCGCCGTGCGCCGGGGCGAAGATCAGGTCGATCGACGACTCGGAGAGGGGAACGATGTACTGGGGGTAGCGCCGCCAATCGGCGTAGGCGCGTTGCACGGCCACTTTCCCGCGGATGATCTCGGATTGCAGCAGCCGTTTCAGCTCGGTCTGCAGGTCCGATCGAATCGCCATCGTGACGTTGTCGAAGTCGATCATCAGCGCCGCATTGGGCGCGTGGGACGGGGGTTCTTTGTGTGCTGGGCGTGGCAGGTGGTTGTGTTGCTGTGTCATTTCGGACTCGGTTCTGGGCTCACGACCGTCGCACGGGCGCGTCGCTCCCCAAAGGGGAAAACACGACGACGCCGGCGGACCGGGTCGGGCTCTTGTTGGTGGCGATACTCGCCGTAGGTGGTGCCGGCAGGGTATTGGGGAGGGTCGCCGAACTCATCTCAGCGCGCCCGTGCGCGTTGCCTCGACCCAGTGCCGAGGACCGCAGGCGCCGCCTGATGGTCCGACCCCTCGCCTACTCATCTGCCAGAATGCATGAACCATTGATAATAAACAACTTGCGCGCGGAATACTACTCCCCCAGGACCTTAATGACCACGCGCTTCTTCCGCTGGCCATCCCACTCCCCGTAGAAAATCCGCTGCCACGGGCCAAAATCGAGCTTACCGGCAGTGATCGGCACGATCACCTCGTGCCCCACCGTCAGGCTCCTGAGGTGCGCCGCAGCGTTGTCCTCGCCAGTCTCGTTGTGCTGGTAGCGCTTGGGATCCCAGGGCGCGATGGTCCCCTCCAGCCACTTTAGAATGTCGCTCCAAAGTCCGGACTCATGATCATTTACGAAAACGGATGCAGAGATGTGCATGGCACTCACGAGGACCATTCCCTCGACGACCTTACTCGCCTCCACGTCCTTCACAACCTGCTCTGTGATGTCGATGATCTCCTGACGCTGCTTGGTGTTGAACCACAGGTAATGCGTGTGGGACTTCATCGCTTCATCTCCGTTCCTGGCCGTGTCGAATTGTCACAGGCAAGCCCGACCCCTAGATTGCGCTTGAAATATGGCACTTCCCTTCCGGCGGCGAATCTTCCTGATCCTCGTCGCGATGACCGCCGTCCCCACGGTCCTCGCCGTCGCCGGCTGGGTACTGTCGGTGCGCACCCTGCTCCCCACCGCCGGGGCCCGAGCCTCCTCCGAGCGCGTCGCTCTCTCGGCCCGCGTCCTGCTCGACGCG
The DNA here is from genome assembly GCA_035318905.1 of Gemmatimonadales bacterium. Taxonomy (GTDB): domain Bacteria; phylum Gemmatimonadota; class Gemmatimonadetes; order Gemmatimonadales; family GWC2-71-9; genus 20CM-2-65-7. The sequence goes on from DATHDT010000420.1 coordinate 4,102, forward strand.
GTGGACACGCTGCACCTGACGCCGGCGGAGCGCGTGGCGCTGCGCCACCACCTGAATCAGGTGTCTTCTTCGGTCAGTCTGGCGCGACGCGCCGAGACCTTCCTGCGCTACTACACGGCCGGCTTCGCCGTCGTGATCCTGCTCCTGGGCGCGGCGGTGCTGTACGCGTCGGTGAACGTCGCGGGACACTTGTCGCGGCAGCTGTCGCGGCCGATCGACGACCTGGTCGGATGGACCCAGCTGATACGCCGGCGCGAGCCCCTTCCCGAAGGCGCCGCGGTCGCCCGCGGCGCGCCGGAGTTTGAGGCGCTGCGTCAGGCGTTACGCGAGTTGGCCCAGACGCTCGCGGTGGCCCGTGACCGGGAGCTCGAGGCGGAGCGGCTCCGCGCCTTCCGCGAAGTGGCGCGCCGCGTGGCGCACGAGATCAAGAACCCCCTGACGTCGATGCGGATTGCGGTCGACCAAATGCGCCGGACGCTGGGCCAGGTGGATGGAAAGACAGAAACGGCCGTGCAGGTGCTCGAGGCGGAGACCGATCGGCTTGAACGCCTCGCGAGAGAGTTCGCGGACTTCGGGCGGCTGCCCGAGGGTCCGCAGAGCGAAGTCGACCTGGTCGAGCTGCTCGAGGAGTTGGGGCGAACCGGTGTGCCCGACGGCGTGCGCGTGGCCGTGCGGGCTAACGGAACCGGTCACCGGACGATTATGGGCCACTACGACCCGCTGCGGCGTGCGTTCGCGAACCTGCTCCGCAACGCCGCGGAGGGTCGTAGTGGCCCATAATCGTCCGGTGACCGGTTCCGTTAGCCCGCACGGCCACGCGCACGCCGTCGGGCACACCGGTTCGCCCCAACTCCTCGA
>DATHDT010000421.1:0-2430 GCA_035318905.1 Gemmatimonadales bacterium
ACGCCGCGGTGGCAGGTCGCGCACGTCACCTCCACCTTGGCGACCATGTGAGCGTGATCGTGCTCGGGCAGCGTGTCGACGCGGCGGTTGATCTCCTGCACCATCAACATCATCTGCCGGGCGACGAGCTTGGTGCGCTTCTCGTCCTTGGCGAAATCGAAGCGCTCGAGGGGCATCCCCTCCTCGCCCACGTGACAGTACTGGCAGCGCACGCCGAGGGCGCCGGTGATGTTGCGCATCACCCCGACGACCTGCATCACCGGCGTGTTGTGGGGGAAGACCTTCGTGTTGATGAGCGAATCGGGGGGCCAGTGGCCGGGTGCCTGGGCCGCGAGGGTGGCGGCGCACCCGAGCAGGCCGAGACTGAGGATGAGGGCTCGCATATCTCTCACTTACATGCTCGGGGCATCATTCGCTAGGCGGCGCGGCGCTCCTTACGGAGTCCTGACACCCTCGACCTCGGCGCACACCACCTGCTCGGGTGAGTCATCGACCAGGGGGGAGCGCGCAAAGTCGCCGTACGTCTCGCGAACGCGGAAGCTCGCGCGGGCGAGGAGATGCCGCAGCTCAGCGTGCAGGTACCACCGCATGTCGAAGGCTTGCACGTAGCGCTGCCCGGACAGGTAGTAGACCAACTCGATTTCGCTGACCTGATCGAGCCAGCGTACGCGCGCGACGCGCGCCGCGCGGCGGAGCACGCGCCCGTCCAAGAGCGGTTGCTCCGGCGTGTCCTCGTGCTCGACCCCATCGGCGCGCGTCAGCGCCGTGAAATTGGGGTTGAAGACGTCGAAGACAAAGCGCCCGCCGGGGGCGAGGTGGCGGCGCACGGCGGCCAGGAACCGCAACTGGTCTTCGATCGTCGTCAGGTGCTGAACGATGCGGAACGGGGCGATCACCAAGGCGTACTGAGCCCCGAGGTCGAAATCGCGCGCGTCGCCTTCGTGAAGGGCGACCCGGGCGCGGACCTGCTCCGGTTCGGCCGCGAGTTTGTCGCGGCAGCGCGCGAGCATCTGGGCGGAGGCGTCGAGCCCAACGACGGTGCGTCCCGCCCGCGCAATCGGCAACAGGATGCGCCCTGTGCCGCAACCCAGCTCCAGCACGGCGCCGCGCGTGGCGGTTGCTTCCGCAACGTAGAACCCTATGTCCTTCCTGGCCGCATAGAGCGGTACGCTGTCATAGAGGAGGCCGAAATCCGGGATGGCCTCGTAAGACGAAGGCGTCATCCCGGGCTACGCCACCCGCTGCGGATTCCACGTGTGGGTCTCCTGGCGCACGTGGCCGCTCCACGCGTACAGCGCATCGTAGATCACGAAGCCGTGGCGCAGCTGCTCGTGATCGTCCTTGAAGTTGTGAGACAGGCCGAGCGAGATCGCCAGGAGTCCGGCGGCCTGGGGGGCGAGATCGAGCCGCGCGGTGTCGGCGCCCCGGACGATGACGGCCAACTCGGCGAGCGCGGGATCGTCGAGGTGGTACTTCGCGAGCAGGGCGTCAAAGGTGCAGAGCGGGCCGTCGTGGCTCAGCTCCACGCCTTCGACGTCGTAGGGCGTGGCGTCGAGCTCGGCCGCGAGACGGCGCACGTCGGCCGTGGGGGCGAAGATGAACTCGGGCGTCTTGTCGATGAAGCGCGCGATCAACCACGGGCAGGCGATGCGGTCGATCTTGGGGCGTTCACGCGTGATCCATTTCATGGAGCTCCCCTCCTCAGAACCTCGGCAGCCAGCGTCTCACGTCGCGCGCGTAACGCTCGTAGGACTCGCCGAACTGGCGCCGCAGCGCGGGCTCTTCGTACCAGGTGACGAACACGTTTACCGCCACAAACCACACCGCCCAATAGATGAAGAGGGCGCGGGACCCCGTCAGCATCACCTCGCCGAGAACGAGCACCGTCACGCTCAAGTACATCGGATTGCGCACGTAGCGGTAGAGTCCCTTGACCACCAGCTCGCGCGGCGGGTCGACGGGTGACAGGGTGCCCCGGCCGCTGTGCCCGAACTCCCAAATGCACGTTAGCAGCAGCAGTGCGCCGACGGCAATCGCGACCAGACCGCCGAGGTGTACGGGGTTAGTCAGCGTGAGGGGCACGTGCGCGAGGCCGAAGAATCGCAGCGGTACGTAGCCGGCAAAGAGACCGGGGAGCAGCGCGGCCCAGACGATGCTGCGGAGCGCGAGCCAGAGACCCTTCATGGCGTCACTGGTGGAGCCGTCGCTCGATCCGCGGGTCGGGGACGAGCCAGATCAACGCGACCGTGACGTACAGGGCGCCGGCGATCCACGGACGAAAGAATGCCGCGGGGATCGCGACCGCGTAAAACAGGGGCGAGAGCTTGCCCTTCAGGTCTCGGCCCACCGCGACCGCCAACAGAGAACCTGGCCCCTGCTTTCGCAAGATGGTTTGCTGCAGGATGTAGTACGCGATGGCCGCCATCAGCA
>DATHDT010000422.1:0-5300 GCA_035318905.1 Gemmatimonadales bacterium
GGTGACGGAGGCGACGCGCTACGGTCCGCCGTTTGTGTTCTTCGAAGGACCCCCGACGGCCAACGGCCGCCCGGGCATCCATCACGTCTTCGCCAGGACGATCAAGGACCTGATCTGCCGCTACCACACGATGCTGGGGCAGGGCGTGACGCGGATCGCCGGGTGGGACACGCACGGCCTCCCGGTCGAGATCGAAGTCGAGAAGTCGCTCAAGATCAACGGCAAGCGCGAGATCGAGGCGTACGGCGTCGACAAGTTCAACCGGCTCTGCCGCGAGAGCGTGTTCACCTACAAGACCGACTGGGAGGCGCTCTCCGACCGCATCGGCTACTGGCTCGACTACGAGCATCCGTACATCACCTACTCGAACGAGTACATCGAGACGGTGTGGTGGCTGCTCAAGCGCCTGTACGACAAGGCGCTGCTCTATCGGGGACACAAGGTCCTGCCGTACTGCCCGCGCTGCGGCACGGCGCTGTCGTCGCACGAGGTGGCGCAAGGCTACGAGACGGTGCAGACCAATTCGGTCTTCGTCACGTTCCCGCTGCAGAGCGATGCGAAGCGGCAGCTCGTCGTCTGGACGACGACGCCCTGGACGCTGCTCTCGAACGTGGCGGTGGCGGTGCACCCCGACCTCGAGTACGGAGAGTGGGCGGTCGACGGGGTGCGCTACATCGCCGCGGTCGCGCGCGCCGGTGACGTGCACGTGCACGGCAAACCGTTGTCGCAGGGCGAGCGCGTCGCCGGCTTTGCCGGTCGCGACCTCATCGGCCAGAAGTACGTCCGACCGCTCGAGGTCGTGCCGTTGCCGCAGGAGGGCCAACGCGGCGTGATCGTCGCCGGCGGATTCGTGTCGGCCGACGACGGGACGGGGCTGGTGCACATGGCGCCCGCGTTCGGCGCTGACGACTATGCCACGGCGCAACAGTTCGGGCTCGCGTTCGTGAACCCGGTCGCCGCCGACGGCACCTTCCAGGGCACGCGCTGGCCGGAGATCGAAGGGAAGCTCGTCACCGACAAGGAGACGAACCGCCTCGTCATCGAGCGGCTCAAGGACGAAGGCCGCTGGCTCGAAACGCAGCCCTACAGCCATTCCTATCCGTTCTGCTGGCGCTGCGATTCCGCTCTCATCTATTACGCGCGCAGCTCGTGGTTCGTCCGCACCACGGCGATCAAGGTGCGGATGCTCCAGGTGAACCGTGAGGTGGACTGGCATTCGCCGGAAATGGGGACGGGCCGCTTCGGCGAATGGCTCGAGAACAACGTGGACTGGGCGCTGTCGCGCGACCGCTACTGGGGCACGCCGCTCAACGTGTGGGAGTGCGATCGCGACCGCGAGCATCGCGACGTGATCGGCTCGTACGAGGAGCTGTCCCAGCATTGGGGCCAGCCTCTCCCCGCCGACTTCGACCCGCACAAGCCGGGGATCGACGGCTTCGATTGGTCCTGCCGCCAATGCGGCGGCACGATGCGACGGGTCTCCGAGGTGATCGACGCCTGGTTCGACTCGGGGGCGATGCCGTACGCCCAGTGGCACTATCCGTTCGAGCATCAGGCCGACTTCAAGGCGCACTTCCCGGCGGACTACATCTGCGAGGGCGTCGATCAAACGCGCGGCTGGTTCTACTCGCTGCTCGCGATCGGCGTCGCGGCCTTCGACGCGACCGTCTACAAGCATGTGATCGTAAACGACATGCTGCTCGACGCGCAGGGCAAGAAGATGTCGAAGAGTCGCGGCAACGTGGTGAATCCCTGGACGGTGATCGAAGAGCACGGCGCCGACGCGGTCCGCCTCTATCTGACGGGCCAGAGCGCGGTGTGGCTGCCCAAACGCTTCGACCCGAATCAGATCCCGGAGGTGGCGGGCGGGTTCCTGAACACGCTGCGCGCGACGCACGACTTCTTCAAACGCTACGCGCAGGACTGGCGGCCTCCGGCCGAGGCCGCCGCGACGCCGGCGACCGCCCGTCCCTCGGCCGACCGGTGGCTCTTGGCCCGGCTCGACGAAGTCGTCACCGCGGTGCGCCAGGCGTGGTCGAGCTACGACGTCACGACAGGCGTCCGCGCCATCATGGACTTCGTGGGCGAGGATCTGTCGCGCTGGTACGTGCGCCGCAACCGGCCGCGCTTCTGGGCGCCGGACCGGGCGACTGACCCCGTCGCGCTCGAGACGCTGCACGAAGCGCTCGTCACGGCGACGCGTCTCCTGGCGCCGGCGGCGCCCTTCATCGCCGACTGGGTACATCGCGCCCTGACGGGGACCTCGGTCCACCTGGCGCCGTTTCCCGTCGACCGGGGCCGGCGCGAGCCCGGGCTGCTCCTGGCGATGAGCACGGTGCGGCGCCTCGCGTCCCTGGCGCGGGCCGCCCGGGAAGCCAAGAATCTCCGGGTCCGCCAGCCCCTCGCCCGCATGCAAATGGCCGTCCCGCCTGCCGCCCAAGGCCCGGCCTTGTCCGACCTGTTAGATATTCTGGCTGCCGAAGTCAACGTAAAAGCGGTCCAGGTGGTCGAATCGGACCACGATCTGGTGCGGCTCGGGGGGAAGGCGAACTTTCGGACCCTCGGAAAGCGGTATGGCAAGGATACGCCGCAGGTGGCGTCGGCGGTGTCGCAGCTCACGGCGGAACAGTTGCGCGCGCTCGAACGTGGTGAGTCCGTCCGCACGGGCCCGTCGGGCGAGTGGCAGGTGCTGCCGGAAGACGTGACGGTGACGCGCGAGGTCGCCGGCGATTGGTTGGTCCAGGCCGACGGACCGTACGTCGTCGCCCTCGACCCGCAGTTGACCGAGGATCTGGTGCAGGAAGGCCTGGCGCGCGAAGTCGTGAATCGCGTGCAACGCCTCCGCAAGGAGGCGGGCTACGAGTATACGACCCGAATTGAATTGAGCGTCGCTGGTGCGGAGGATGTGGTCGCCGCCACCGGTGCGTTCCAGGCGTTCGTCGAGGGCGAGACGCTCGCGCGACGGACGGTGCTGGGGACCGTGCTGGGGGATGCGGATTTGACCCGGGAAGTGGACATCGAGGGTTACCGCGTGACCATCGCGCTGCGGCGCCATGACGGACGAAAGGGCGGAAACAGATAACATGCCGACGAAATCGACCAAGGTGAAAGTGAAGGCGAAGGTCAAAGGTGGGCTCAGCAAGAAGCAGCTGAGCCATCTCGAGAAGCGCCTGCACGAGGAGCGCAGCCGAGTGATGAAGGAGCTGGGACACTATGGCGAGTCGTTCAACTCGAGCCTGCAGGCCTCCGACGGCGACCTGTCGAGCTACTCGTTCCACATGGCCGACCAGGGGACCGACGCGATGGAGCGGGAGAAGGCGTTCCTCTTCGCGTCGCAGGAGGGCCGCTACCTCTGGCACGTGAACGAGGCGCTGCGGCGCCTCTATGGCACGCCCGAGCGCTTCGGCAAGTGCGAGCAGTGCGGTGAGGAAATCGGGTTCGATCGCCTCGACGCGCTCCCGCACGCCCGCCTCTGCATCAAGTGCAAGGCGAAGGAGGAAGATGGAAAGCGCCGCTGAGCGGAGGTTGTTTTGGGGGACGGCGGGCGCGGTCGTCGTGTCCGACTTCATCACCAAGATGGTCGCCGAATCGTTGCTCGCCCGCCGCCTGCCGCTCGCCGTGCTCGGCGACGTCGTGCAGCTGCGCCTCGTGTACAATCAGGGCGCCGCGTTCGGCCTCGACGTGGGTGAGAATTCGCGCTGGGTCTTCTTCGGGCTCGCCATCGTCGCCCTGGTCGTCCTCGGCTCGATGGTGCGCTCGACGCGCGCCGGCGATTGGTTCCGGCTCCTGGCGCTCGCGCTCGTGTGCGGTGGCGCGGCCGGCAACCTCATCGACCGCATTCGCAGCGCGCAGGGCGTCGTCGATTTCGTGGACATCGGCGTCGGCGGTTGGCGCTGGCCCACATTCAACGTCGCCGACTCAGCCATCACCGTCGGGGCCATCGCGCTCGCGATCTCGCTGTGGCAAGAGGGCCGGGCGCACCAACGGACGAAGGAGGCGCAGGCGGCCGAGCCGTGACGCTGGTCTTTTGCGTCGTGGCCGGCACCACCGAGCGCCTCGACCGCTTTCTCGCCGATCAGCTCGCCATCTCCCGCACGCACGCCGCTCGCCTCATCGCCGACAAGCTCGTGACCAGCGCCGGACGCGCGCTCCGGGCGTCGGCCTTGCTGGAGCGCGGCGCCGAAGTCACGGTCGAATTCCCCCCCGAGGCGCCGCCCCGCACCTACTCGCCCGCGCACGCCGACCTGCAGTTCGTCTACGAAGACGAGCACCTCGCCGTGCTCGATAAGCCCGCCGGCCTCGTCGTGCATCCCGGGCCCGGTCATTGGGACGACAGCCTCGTGAACGTGTTGGTGGGGCGGGGGACGCCGCTCTCCGAAGGCTCGAGCGAAGGACGGCCGGGCATCGTCCACCGGCTCGATCGCGATACGTCGGGCCTCCTCGTCGTGGCGAAGACCGATGCGGCGCACCGCAAGCTCGGCGCCGCCATCGAGCGCCGTGAGGTGAAACGCGTGTACGCGGCGCTCGTGTGGGGGCACCTGCGCAAGAGCCCGGTGGACATCGAGGCGCCGATCGCGCGGAATCCCAAGGATCGCAAACGCATGACCGTGGCTGACGGCGGTCGCCATGCAACGACGCACGCCGCCCGCGTCGCGCGCTTCGCCAACAACGATTTGCTGCGCGTGCGGCTCGGCACCGGGCGCACGCATCAGATCCGCGTGCATCTCGCGCACATCGGACACCCGGTCGTGGGCGACCGGGACTACGCGTTGGGGGGCAGCCGCCGCGTCGCCCCAGCCGAGCGCCGCGCCGCGGAGCGGCTCGAGGGGCTCGCGCCGCGGCAACTGCTGCATGCGGCGGCGCTCGCGTTCACGCATCCGGTGACCGGCGCGCAGGTCGCGCTGACATCGGAATGGCCCGCCGATCTGCTTCCCGCACTCGCCGATGCGGCGGCCGATGCGAACTTGCTTGCCGAGCGCAACCCCTTGCAGTATCTTGGCTTCTTCGCATCCGATGAGTGAAGCAACCCTCGTCCGACTGCTCGTTTTCCGAGTGGGAAACTTGGTGTGCGCGGCCGAGGTGGATGCGGTGCGGGAGAGCCTTCCGCGCCTCCCAACGACGCGCATTCCCGGTGCGCCTCCGGTCGTCGCGGGGCTGGTGAACGTCCGCGGGACGCTCGTGACCGTGGTCGAGGGGTGGCGCGCGCTGGGGCAGCCCGAGCCTCCCGCGGATCAACTCGATGGCGCGGGGAGCACGGTGCTCCTCGAGGTGGGCGGCAGCCGCCGGCTGGCCGGCTTCAC
>DATHDT010000423.1:0-2863 GCA_035318905.1 Gemmatimonadales bacterium
TTGATGAGGACCGGGGTCGCGAACCCGCACGCCCCGAGGCACTCCACCTCGATGATCGTCCACTTGCCGTCGGGACTCGTCGCGCCCGCGTCCTTCGCGCCGGTCTGCTCGAGAAACGCCTTCACGACCCCCTCGGCGCCGCAGATGTTGCACGGCGACGTAGTGCACACCTGCACGAAATTCCGCCCCACCGGATGCTGGTGGTACATCGTGTAGAACGTGACCACGCCTTTGACGTAGGCCGGCGTGATCCCGAGCGCCTCGGCGACTTCGGTCATGTTGCGATCGGAGATCCAGCCGCGCTCCCGTTGCACCACCCACAGCGCCGGCAGCAACGCGGCCTGTTTCGTCGGGTAGCGACTCAGGATGGTCTGCAGCTCCTCGAGCACCTTCCCCGCGAATACGGGGCGATACTCCTCCGTCTGCTCGGCCGCGTGGGAAGCGCTCACCGGTCCACCTCACCCATCACGATGTCGACTGACGCGTTGATCGCGACCAGGTCGGAGAGGAGGTGCCCCTCCGCCATCTTGGACAACGCCGAAAGGTTGATGAACGACGGTGGACGGATGCGCCACCGTACCGGCTTCGCCGAGCCATCCGACACGAAGTAGTTGCCCAACTCGCCCTTGGGGTTCTCGATGCCCACGTAGGCTTCGCCGACCGGCGCCTTCACGCCTTCCATCACCTGCTTGAAGTGGAAGATCATCGCCTCCATGTCGCTCATCGCGCGCGACTTGGGCGGGAGGATGACGCGCGGGTCGTCCACGTTGATGGGGCCGTCGGGCAGGCGGGCGAGCGCCTGCTGCAGAATCTTGTTCGACTGATGGCACTCCTCGAGCCGGACCAGGTAGCGGTCGTACACGTCGCCGTGCTCGCCGACCGGGACCTCGAAATCGTAGGTCTCGTAGCCGAGGTAGGGCCGGTCCTTGCGGACATCCCAGGGCACGCCGCTGGCCCGCAGCATCGGGCCCGACAGCGAGTAGTTGATCGCCTCGGCGGCCGTCATTACGCCCACGCCCTGCGTGCGCCCCGCCCACACGGCGTTCCGCGTGAGCACCCGATCGATCTCGTTCAACGTATTCGGGAACGTCGCCGTGAATTCACGCAGTTTTTCTACGAAGTTGTCGGGAATGTCGGCCATGAGACCGCCCACCCGCGTGAGGCTCGTCGTGAGGCGGGCTCCAGTCCACATCTCCTGCAGGTTGTAGATCCGTTCGCGCTCCTGGAAAGCCCACAGGAACGGCGTGAACGCCCCGAGGTCGATCGACGTCGTGCCGAGCCACACCATGTGCGAGATGATGCGGCTCATCTCGCAGGCGATCACGCGCAGCACGGTGCAGCGCGGCGTGATCTCGATCCCCATCAGCTTTTCGGCGGCGAGCGCCATGCCGACGTTGTTCGACATCGGCGACAGGTAGTCGGTACGGTCGGTGAGGGGCACGATCTGATTGTAGTGGCGGTACTCGCCCAGCTTCTCGAACCCCGAGTGCAGGTATCCCACGTGCGGGATGCACCGCACCACCGTCTCGCCGTCCAACTCGACGACTAGGCGCAGCACGCCGTGCGTCGCCGGATGTTGGGGACCCATGTTGAGAAGGAGGTGCTCGCCCCCGAGGTCCGATGCGGCGAGCGGCACGCGCGCCGGCTGGCCCTGGGCGTCGACGCCGGGCGTCGCGAGCTCGAGCTCGACCGTGCGGGTCATTCGGGCACCACGCCGCGCTCGCCGCGCTTCAACCGTTCGCGCATGTCGTCGGGCAAGTCGCCCCACGCATCAGCGATGGACAGCTCATCGAGCGAGTAGTGCGCTTCGGGGTTGGCGTTCAACGCCTGGCGCACCTGTTCGGCGCGCGAGAAGCGGCCGCGCAGCGGGAAATCTTTGCGGAGCGGGAAGCCCTCCGCGTACGTCTCCCACATCAGGATGCGACGCAGGTCGGGGTGACCACGGAAGGTGATGCCGAACATGTCGAACACCTCCCGCTCGAGCCAGTCCGCGCCGTGCCAGAGTCCCCACACCGAGTCCACCGCGAGGTCGCCGGCGGCGTCGAGCTCCACCTTCACGCGCAGATCGGCCTTCCGGGTGAGCGAGCGCAGGAAGTAGACGACCTCGAGGGGCCGTTCGCGGTCCCGAAACTCGACGGCGGTCACGTCCACGAGGTAATCGTAGTCCTGGCCGGGCGTTTGTTTCAGCCAGGTCATCGCTTCGAGCAGGCGCGCGCCCTCGACGTAGACGATCGTCTCGCCGTCGCGCGCGAGGGTTTCGCGCAACCGCCCGGGAATCTGCGAAGTCACGACGAGCGGAATTGGTGGACGGAGTTGCCGAACGGCTCCGACACTTCGTCGATCTCGGCGGGCGAGAGCCGCAGGCCCCGCTCGTCGAGCGGTTGCTCGTCGCGGCGCCGCTCGGCGTCGAACAGGGACTCGCCCTTGATCTTCTTATGGAGGAGGAGCACGCCGTAGAGGAGCCCTTCCGGGCGCGGCGGGCACCCGGGCACGTAGACGTCGACCGGCACGATCGTGTCGATCCCCTGCACCATCGCGTAGTTGTCGAAGATGCCGCCGGTCGACGCGCAGGCCCCCATCGAGATGACCCACTTGGGCTGCGGCATCTGATCGAAGATGCGGCGGATCACGGGGGCGAGCTTGAACGGGAGACGGCCCGCGCAGATCAGCACGTCGGCCTGGCGAGGCGAGAAGGCCTGGCGCTCCATCCCGAAGCGGGCGAAGTCGTAGCGGCTCGCCGCGGTGGCCATGAACTCGATGGCGCAACACGCGGTCCCGAACGGCATCGGCCAGAGCGAGTTGGCGCGCGAGGAGTTCACCGCCCAGTCGACCAAATCCTGGAATTTGGCGAGCAGGTAGTTCG
>DATHDT010000424.1:0-3377 GCA_035318905.1 Gemmatimonadales bacterium
CCGTAGACCGGCGCGTTGCGATCCCACGGTGAGAGGTAGAGTCCCGCGCGCAGTCCTTCCTGCTTGCAGGCGTCGGTGAGCTCGCGCACCACGTCTCCCGCGCCGCCGCGCCACGGGCTGCTCGCGACGGAATGGGTCGTCAACGCGCTGGGCCACAGGCAAAAACCATCGTGGTGTTTGGCGGTGAGGATCAACGCGCGGGCGCCGGCCGCGCGCGCGGCTCGCGCCCACTGGCGCGCGTCGAGGCCCGCCGGATTGAAGACGCCCGGGTCTTCGCGCCCGTCGCCCCACTCGCGGTCGGTGAAGGTGTTGACGCCGAAATGGAGGAAGAGCGCCAGCTCGTCGCGCTGCCAGGTGAGCTGGGACGGCGAGGGATGGGGGAGCGCGTGCGGCGCCAGGGCCTGCCGCGGCAGGAACGCCCTAGCGAGCGCGGATGCACCTGCCGCCCAGAAATCGCGCCGTCTCAACCGACCTCAGCTGCTCTTACTTTGGGCGATCCTGAACGCGCTCGACACGGCGAGGAAGATCCAGAGCAGGTCGATGGCGCTAAACAAGTCCTTCAGGGCACCGAAGAACCCCATCTCCTTGAGGATGGCGTCCGCGCTCGCTCGGACCACGCGTTCCTTCTCCGCTCGTGTGGCGTTCCCGACCCGGGCCAACACCTCGGCCCGCATGTCCCGTTGTATGTTGGCCTGCTGCGCGTCCGAGAGGGAGCCACTATCGGCCTGATCGAGCGCCGCCTGGAGCTCGGGGGAGAACGACTTGTGCGTCGTCATGTCGACCAGGAACATCGTCGTGGTCGCGTCGGGATTCTTCAGCAGCTCGGCCGCCACAATCGGCGGGAGCGCAAATTCCAGAATGAGGATTTTCGCGAGCAGCAGTGACCCGACCGCAATCGCCGCCGCGGTCGGCCCGAGCGACGCGCTCGGCTCGTGCGCGGACTTGGCCACCGCAAAACCGACCAACGCCCCGACGCCCCAGGCGACCCAACCGATTTCGTAGCCTGTGAAGTAGGCGATGAGGGCCCAAACGACCGCGGCCGGGATCCCCACGAGGATGCCGGCGAGTACCGGGCTTGCCCTGCGGGGACTGGAGGAGGGGGCAGCACCGCCGCCGCCGTAGACTTTGACGGAACTGCGTGACGGGGAGGGACGCGGGATTTCGGGGGCGTCGTCCATCGCCCTACACTAATACAGAGCCCCTGAACCGCTAGATCCCGACCGCCCCAAAAGTCATAACGCGGCGAGGCCTGACTACTTGTTCTTGAGGTCCCGCACCGCGGCCTGAGCCGCGGCTCGTACCTGCTTGTCGCTGTCCGCGCCCAACCCTTCGAGCGTTCCGATCGCCGCAGGCGTGGCGGCGAGACGCAAGGCCTCCACCGCGGTGACGCGTAGCGCCGTCGGCTTGCGGCCGAACAGTTTGCCCCCGGGCTGCGCGAACTTGATCAGGGCCTGGACCGCATCGGGGCTGCCGATGCGCCCGAGCGCGAGCATCAGCTCCTGCTCGACGGCCTCGTCTTCCTCCTCGCCCATCGCCACGACGAGCGGCATCGCGAGCGCGCTCGCCTTGCGGCCCCCGACCCCGACGGCCGCCTGGATGCGGACCTCGGGCGACTTGTCCTTGAGCGCGCGCCGCAGCGGCTCGGCGGCCGAACGGGACCCCGTCTTGGCGAGCGCCAGAGCCACCGCCTTGCGCACGCGCTCGTCGTCGTGATCGAGCTGCCGCGCCAGGGCCGGCACCGCCTCCTCGAGCCCCAGCTCCCCCACCAGCTCCGCCACGTTGCGCACGACGAACCATTGGTGATGACCGAGCATGTGGATCAGCTGCTCGGTCCCTTCCTTCATGCCGGTGAGCGCCTGGAAGACGCCGCGCCGTTCATCGATGGTGGGAGCCGCGACCAGCAAGTCGAGCAGCACCTCCACGCCCGCCTCCCCCGCCCGCTGCAGGGCGAGCAGCGCCGAGTCGCGCTGCGCCGGCATCGGCACCAGGTGCGCGATGCCTTCGAGCAGGGGCTTCGTGTACATCCGCTTGAGCGCGATGGAGTACTGCCGCCGGCGCGCCTCGTCTCCGATGGACTGTTCGGCGCGCACGATGCCGGCCACGATTGCCACCGCCTGCTCCAGCTTGTTCGACCGCATCGCGGTCTCGAGCTGGCGGCCCAGCACTGCGAGCAGGTCCGGGACCTGGGGACCCATCGGCTTGCGCTGCAACTCCGCCACCAGGTCCGACGTGGAGCGATTCGCCGCCTGGGCAGGCGCGAACGCCGGCGGGTTCTCGCCCTGCAAGATGGACGGGACGTCGTCGTGCGAGGGGGGGGACGGAGGGGGCGCCGGCACTTGATGCGGGACGTGGGGCTGGTCCATGTCGCCGTGCACAATGCCGTCGGCGCCCAGGTCCATTTTGGGAGTGGCAGACGTTCGCGGCACCACCGGATCCGCAGCGACCGGCGACTGAATCGTGACGCTGATGCGTTGCGCTCCCGTTGCCCGCAGGCGCGCGGCCACGTCCGACTCTCCCGGCTGTTCGGCGAGCGCCTTCAGGAGCTCGAACATTTCCCCGGCAGGCGGTGCCGCCGGAATCTTGATCTCTCGAATCGAGTGGAACTCGAGTCGCTGGGTGAGCACCGCGTACGCCGGCCCGTCCAGCGGCGTTCCGTTCACGGACAGCCGTCCGCCGTCGATCGCGACCGTTACGGCGTCGGTCTTGATCTGCTCGACGAGCGCCCGGAATTGCACTTTCTGGCCCTCTTTCGCGGCGGGGTCGCGAAACAGGTCCAGGGTGCGCGCGAAGAGAGTGGCGAACGTCTGGGGGACGATCATGGAAGCCGAGGAATCTAACGCTTCCCGAGGTCCGACGGGTTGGGTAGCGTTACGGCATGATCACGAGCGTGTTGCTCATCACGGCGACGTTGGCCGCCCCCCCGCCCGCCTCACAAGACACGCTGTCTCCGGCGGCGCGCCGTGTGCTCGCGGACGTTCGCTTCCTCGCCGACGACCGGCAGGAGGGCCGCGGCGTCGGCACCGCGGGACTGGGCCGCGCCGGCGCCTACATCCACGACGCTTTCGCGCGTGCTGGATTGCAGGCGTCGTTCCAGGACTTCACGATTTCTCCGGATGCGCCCGCCGTGCTCCACACGACGCTCGGGGGCACGACGACGCGCAACGTCGTCGCCATTCTACCCGGCACGTCGGCCGCGCTCCGGGGCGAAGTCGTGGTCATCGGCGCGCATTACGACCACTTGGGAATGGGCGGCTTCGGCGCGATGGACCCTGACTCGGGCCCCCGCGTGCACAACGGCGCCGACGACAATGCGTCCGGCACGGCTGCCCTGCTCGAGGTCGCCCGCCAGCTCGGCCGGCGCCGCCCCCCCCCCGCCC
>DATHDT010000425.1:0-3977 GCA_035318905.1 Gemmatimonadales bacterium
TAACCCGTGGTGGTTGCGGCAGGCGAGCACGTTCTCGAACAGCGCACGCGCCTCGTCGCGCTGGCCCAGCGCACAGAGCGCGTTGATGTACCAAAAGGTGCATACGAGAAACGCGTTCGCCGGTGGCCCGAAGTCGTCGGCCTCGACGTAGCGGAAGATGAAGTCGCCTCGACGCAGGTCGCGGCCGATGGCGCGCACCGTTCCGGCGAAGCGCGGATCGTCGTCAGCGAGGAACCCCAGCTCGTTGAGACGCAGCAGACTGGCGTCGAGCGTGTCGCCGTCGAGCGTGGCGGTGAAGCTGCCCAGCTTCTTGTTCCACGCCCGCTCGCTGATCACCGCATGGATCCGCTCGGCGTGGCCCCGCCAATACGTCGCCCGGTCGGCGAGCCCGAGGTGCGCCGCCACGCGCGCCAGCCGGTCGCACCCCGCCCAGCACATCACGCTCGAGAAGGTGTGCACCCGCGCGGCACCGCGCAGTTCCCACAGGCCGGCGTCGGGTTGATCGAACAGTGCCGCCGCGCGCTCGCCCAACGGCTCGAGTCGCCGGAACAGCGCGTCGTCGCCGCGGCGCACCAGGCGCCGATCGAAGAAGACGTGCGTGGCCGCGAGGATCGCCGCGCCGTACACGTCGTGCTGCACCTGGCGGTAGGCCTCGTTCCCGATCCGCACCGGACCCATGCCGCGATAGCCGGGGAGCGACTCGACCACCTGCTCCTCGGCGCTCGTATGTCCGGTGATCCCGTACAGCGGCTGCAGCGACACCGCGCTGCGATCGGCCACGATGTTGAGGATGTAGCCGAGATAGCGCTCCATCGTCTGCGTGGCGCCGAGTCGGTTCAAGGCGTTGATGACGAAGTACGCGTCGCGCAGCCAGCAGTAGCGGTAATCCCAGTTGCGGCCGCTCCCCGCCGCTTCGGGGACCGACGTCGTCACCGCCGCGACGATCGCGCCCGTGTCTTCGAACACGTTGAGCTGCAGCGTAATCGCCGCGCGGATCACCGCGTCCTGCCACTCGAAGGGGATCGCGAGGGAGCGCACCCACTCCTGCCAGTAGGCCGCGGTCTCGGCGAGGAAGCGGCTGCCGACGTCGCTCACGGCCTCCTGCACCGTCTCGTCGGGGCCAAGGATCAGCGTGGCCGTGTCTTCGAGAAAGAACGTATTCTCCTCGGCGATCGCGGTGACGGGTACGTCGGTGGTCAATCGCAGCACCAGGTCGTCGCGCTCACCCAGGAACCGGATGTGATTGCTGCCGCAGGTGGTCGTGCGCTTGGCGCGTCCGTAGCCGTGAGTGGGACGAAGGCAAATGCGCAGCCGCGGGTTGCCGCCGATCCGCTTGATGCGCCGCACCAGCATCATGGGGCAGAACACCCGCCCGAACTGCCGGAACCTCGGAGCGAAGTCGGTGATCTCCACCGCGCCGCCGCTCGAATCGAACAGGCGCGTCACGAGGATCGGCGTGTTGGGCAGGTACTCCTGCTCGTGGCGCGCGCCGTCGACCAACTCGATGGTGAAGTCGCCCGACCCGCCGAGCAGCGTGCAGAACGCGGGATCGCCGTCGAAGCGCGGGAAGCAGCCCCACACGACGGCGCCTTCCGGGTCGATCAGCGCCGCGACCGTTCCATTGCCGACGAGGGCGAGATCGAGCGAGCTCACTGGCGGCTCACGGCTTGCTGGAGCCAGGCCCGTACCGCCGCCACGTTGCGCAAGCGAAACCGCGCCGCCGTCGGGCCCGGGCCCACCTTGATCGAGTAACCCTTCAGGCGATTGACGGTGGCGAAGCCGTATTCGTCGGTGAGATCGTCGCCCAGGAACACCGCGGTGCGCCCGCGAAACGGATCCTCGGCCATGAACTCCAGCACCGCGGCGCCTTTGTCTTTCCCCGCCGGCTTCACCTCCACGATCCGTTTGCCGCGCTGCAGGCAGTATTCCTTGCCGAGCCGTGGCAGCAACGAGCGCACCAGGCGATGCGCGTAACCAGCGAGTTGCGGGGCGCGGCGGTAATGCAGGGCGAGGGTCAGTCCTTTATGCTGGAGCTCCAAGCCCGGATGCTTCGCCGCGGCGGCCGCGATCTGATCGTGCGCCCAGTCGAGCTGCGCGGTGCGAACCGCGTGGTGCGTGATGCGGCCGGCGGCGTCGCGCCGTTCCGTGCCGTGCTGTCCCGCCGCGGGGAGTCGCACGCCTTCCATTAAGGCGTCGATGTCGGGGAGATGCCGGCCGCTGATCAGCGCGACGGCACCGCCCGCTACGCGGTGCAGCGCTTCGATGAGTGTCCGGAGGTCTTGCTCCAGGCGTACGCCCCCGGGGTTGTCGTTCAGATCCACGAGCGTGCCGTCGATATCGAAGAAGTACGCCCAGTCGGGTCGCGGCGCGGGCACGGAGGGCCTCACACGCTGCGCTCCAGCACCCGCTCGCGTCGCCGCATTCCCGCCGCTTCCATCAGCATGCGGCCGGCCCAGCGATAGACGTTGAATTCGCGGATCACGCCCCGCATCAGGCGCATGCGCCCGCGTTGATCGGCGACAGGCATCGTGAGGGCCATGTGCAGCGCCGCGGCGCACTGATCGGTGTCGTAGGGATTCACGATCAGCGCCTCGGGGAGCTCGCGCGACGCCCCGGTGAACTGGCTCAGGATCAACACGCCGCGGTCATCGTCGCGCGCCGAGACGAATTCCTTGGCGACGAGGTTCATGCCGTCGTGCAGGCTCGTCACGATGCACACATCGGCGCCGCGGTAGTACTCGTAGATCTGCTGCGGTTCGTGGTGCTCGACTTTGAGGATGATCGGCGGTGGGCCCCCCCCCGCGGTGAACCGCTCATTGATGCGCGCCGCCAGCGCACGCACCCGCGCGTCGTACTGCTGGTACTGCTCGATGCGATGACGGGTGGGGGCGGCGATCTGGATGAGCGAGAACTTGCCGACCCACTCAGGCCTGATCTCGAGCAACCGCTCTACCGCTCGCAGCCGCTCTTCGATGCCCTTCGTGTAATCGAGGCGATCGACGCCTACGGCGATCCCATGATTCGAAGGCAGATCGTGACGCCGCTGCACTTCCTCGCGGCAAGCGGAGACCGGACGGGCGCCCGCTATCGACGGTGGCCACTCGACGGAGATCGGGTACCGTCTCACGGCGGTCGGCTTACCCTTGTACGTCACGGTGAACGTCTCACGATCGACCCGCGCTTCCAGCAAGCGTTCGACCGTGTCCACGAAGTTGTTGCAGTGAAACTGCGTGTGGAACCCCAGGATGTTGCTGCCCAGCATGCCGTCGAGCAGCTCCTCGCGCCAGGGACAGATCGCAAACGCCTCGGGATTGGGCCAGGGGATGTGCCAGAAGGCGATCACCGTGGCCGCGGGAATCGACTCGCGAATCATCCGCGGCAGCAGCGCGAAGTGATAGTCGTGCACCAGGATGATCGGATTGTCGGACTTCGACTCCTCGGCGACGGCGCGTGCGAACGCCTGGTTCACCTTCACGTACTGCGCCCAATCGGCCGTGCGGAAGGTGGGGCGCACGTGCGCGATATGGCACAGCGGCCACAGCCCTTCGTTCGCAAAGCCGTAGTAGTAGCCAGTCTCTTCCTCTTCTGTGAGCCAGACGCGGCGCAACTGGTATGCGGCTTTGTCCGGGGGCGGCGGCACGGTGAGGCGGTCGTGCTTGTCCACGACGTCGCGGTCGGCTGAGCCACCGCCGTGCGCAATCCACGTGCCCGAGCAGGCGCGCATGATCGGTTCGAGCGCCGTCACGAGGCCACTCGCCGGCCGCCGCACCATGACCGAGCCATTCTGTCGCACATGGATGTACGGCTCGCGGTTCGAGACGACGATCACTTCGTCGCCGCGCAGCTCGCCGTGCAGGATGCCGCGCAGCGTTTCCGGTGTCCACGCCACCTGGTCTTCGTCGCGGGCGCGGTGCTCGGCCTCGAGCTCGCGGATCAGCGCGCGCAGGTCACCGGCGATCGGCCGCAGCTCGCGGAGG
>DATHDT010000426.1:0-5569 GCA_035318905.1 Gemmatimonadales bacterium
TGAGCCGAACACCGGCGCCCACCAGTCGACGCAAGATCTCCTGGTGGTCGGCGCCAGCTGCCAGCTCGAGCTCGGCGTACTGCCCGTAGTCGTCCGTCTTGGCGACAAGCTTCCGGTCGGCGAGCACGGCCGCCGCCGCGCTGCCCCCGCCGCCGTCATCGAATACGACGGTGACGTGTTTACCACCGTGCTGCTGCTTGACCGTCGACAGCGGCCCATCCACCAGCTTCTTGCCGCGGGCGATGATCGTGACGTGATCGCACAGCTTTTCCGCGTGCTCCATGATGTGGGTCGACAGGAGAATTGTCTTCCCCCGGCGGCGCCAGTCGACCACGGTGTCGCGCAGCACCTGCGAGTTCACGGGATCGAGCCCGGAAAAGGGCTCGTCGAGCAGCACGAGATCTGGCTCGTGCAACATCGTCGAGATGAACTGCACCTTCTGCTGCATCCCCTTGGATAGCTCGGACACCTTGCGGAGACGCCAGTCCGCGAGCCCGAGACGTTCGAGCCATTCGGTCGCTTTGGCACGCGCCGCGCGGCGCTCCACGCCCTTCGTCTCGGCCAGGAAGATCAGCACATCGAGGACGCGCATCTTGGGGTATAGCCCGCGCTCCTCCGGAAGGAACCCGATGCGCGCCGAGTGATCCCGACCGGTACCTGTCGTGTCGAACAGGCGCACGGAGCCCGAATCGGGCACGATGATGTTCATGATCATCCGGATCGTCGTGGTCTTCCCCGCACCGTTCGGGCCGAGCAGACCGTAGATCACTCCGGGCGGGACGCTCAGCGAGAGCGCATCCACCGCCGTATGGCCGGCGTATCGCTTCGTGATGCGATCGACTGCGATAATGGGTTGTGACATGGCCCCCAAACTACCGGGGCCGAGGGAAGGGGGAAGGGGCTAGGCCGTTACAACTCCGAACAACTCGCCCGCCTTGCGCACCGCGGCGACGAGTGCGTCGATGTCATCGACGCCGTTATAGATATAGAAGGACGCCCGCGCCGTCGCGGGAACGCCCAGGCGCCGCATCAACGGCTGTGTGCAGTGATGTCCCGCGCGGATGCAAACACCGTCGCGGTCGAGGATGGTGGCGAGGTCGTGCGGATGGATGTCGCCGTACGTGAACGGGACGACGCCGGCGCGATGACCTTTTGGACCGTAGATGGTGACGCCTTCAATCTGGGACAACCGCTCGATTGCCTGGCGCGCCAGCGCCTGCTCGTGCTCCGCGATCTTGTCCATCCCGATCCGCTCGAGGTAGGCGACCGCCGCAGCGAGCCCGACCGCGCCCTCCACGTTTGGCGTCCCCCCCTCGAACTTGTGTGGGATCTGGTTCCACGTGGAGTGATCGTCCCAGACCCGCTCGATCATCTCACCGCCCCCATGGTAAGGGGGCATCGCCTCGAGCAGGGCCGGCTTGGCGATCAGCGCTCCGCTCCCCATCGGCCCGAGCATCTTGTGGCCCGATAGAGCGTAGAAATCGCACCCCAGGGCCTGGACGTCGACGCGGAGATGCGGCGTCGCCTGGGCCCCATCCACCACGACGACCGCCCCCGCGGCATGGGCCAGCCTGGTCAGCTCAGCCGCTGGATTGACCGTCCCCAGGGAGTTCGAGACGTAGGGGAAGGCCACCAGGCGGGGGCGGGCCTCCAGGGCCCGGCCGAAGTCCAGCAGGTCGATCCGCCCATCGGCGGTGACCTCTACCATCCGCAGCGTCGCCCCCTGCTCAGCGCACAGCATCTGCCAGGGGACGAGGTTTGAGTGGTGGTCCATGGCGGTGACCACGACGGTGTCCCCGGCCTTCACGTTCGCCCGGCCCCACGACCCGGCCACGAGGTTGATGCCTTCCGTCGTCCCGCGAGTGAAGACGACGCCCTCGACCGCCCAGGCGTTCACGAACCGCGCGATGACACCCCGCGCCCCCTCGTATGCCTCGGTGGCCGCCACGGCAAGTCCGTAAGCGCCGCGATGGACGTTGGCATTGCTGGTGCTGTAGTAGTTGAGGATCGCGTCGAGGACCTGCCGCGGCTTCTGCGTCGTCGCCGCGTTGTCGAGGTACACGAGCCGGTGGCCGTGTTCCTTGCGTGTCAGGATCGGGAAGTCGGCTCGGATGTTGGTGTCGAGCATCAGAAGTCTCGCGCCGATTCGGTGGTGACCGGATCGGAGTCGTTTCGGAGCGCGGCGTGCAGCGCGTGCCACGCGAGGTTGGCGCATTTCACGCGGGCAGGGAAGGCGCGCACGCCGCCGAACGCGGCGAGCTTGCCCGGAGCGATCGCCCCGCCGGAAAGCATGTCGCGGAACGCCTGGAACAACGTCTCCGCTTCGGCGACGGGCTTCCCCTTCACCGCCGTCGTCATGAGCGACGCCGAGGCCTTGGAGATGGCGCACCCCGCGCCGTCGGGCATTTGAAAGCCGATGTCGTTGATCGTGTCGCCCTCGAGCTGCACGAACACCTTGATCCGGTCGCCGCAGTTCGGGTTGTGACCCTCGGCGGTGCGGTTCGCCTTCTCGAGCCGCCGGAAATTTCGGGGGTTCCGGTTGTGGTCGAGGATCGTCTGCTGGTAGAGATCGCCGAGGTCGCTCATTACTCCGCCAGGCGCGCCCGCACGATCTTGTCGAGCTGCTCGCGCAGCGGCGCGATGTCCATGCGGTTCAAGATCTCGGATGCGAACCCGTAGGTCATGAGGCGACGCGCCTCGACTTCACCGATACCGCGGCTCTCGAGATAGAAGAGCGCCTTCGGGTCGAGCGGGCCGACCGTCGAGCCGTGCGTACACTTCACATCGTCGGCGTAGATCTCGAGCTGCGGCTGGCTGTCGGCGTGCGCGTCACGCGATAGCAGCAAGTTGTTGTTCGTCTGCTTCGAGTCGGTCTTCTGCGCGCCGGGCCGCACGATGATGCGACCATTGAAGACGCCGCGCGAGCGGTCGTCCAGGACGCCGTTGAAGTACTCGTGACTCTCGCAGTGCGGAGCCGCGTGGTCGATCGCCGTGTGGTGGTCGGCATGCTGATCGCCCGTCAGCGCGTACAGGCCGTTCAGGATCAGGTAGCCACCCGGGCCCGCGAGCGTGCCGCGCAGGTCATGCCGCGCGAGCGCGGCGCCGAACGACACGGCGTGCACGTTCGCGATGCTGTCGCGGCCCTGATGCACGTCGGTGACCGCCACGTGAAAAGCGCGATCGCTTTCGCGCTGCACACGATAGCAGTCGACGCGCGCGCCGTCCCCCGCGACGACTTCGGTCACGGCGTTGGTCCAATAGACGCCCTCGTCCAGCGCCACGTAGGTCTCGACCACGCTGGCGCGAGCCTCGCGCTCGACCACAATCAGGTTGCGCGGATGACAGACGAGCGGTGTGCCGGTGGGTACCGCCAAGAACAGCAACTGGATCGGTTGTTCGAAGACGGTGCGCGCGGGCACGTGGACGAACGCTCCGTCGTGCACGAACGCCGTGTTGAGCGCCGCGAAGGGGCGGTCGGCGAAGGCCGCATATTTGCCCAAATGCCGATGCACGAGATCCGGGGCATCGACGAGAGTCTGAGCTAGACCGTCGAGACGAACACCGTCAAGAAGAGGCGTAGAAAGAGAACGTGCTAGAAAACCGTTGACGAAAACGAGCCGGGGCCCGTCGCCGAGGAGGAAGGGCTTGATCACATCGAGATGCGGGATGCGAGAAGCGGGATGCGCGAGCGTGAACTCGGTTTCCGTGATGGCCGCAACGCTCGTGAAGCGCCACGCTTCCTGCTTCGTTGTCGGGAAGCCGAGCGCGTCGAAGCGCGCGATGGCGCCATCGCGCAGCTCCCTGAGCCATGCCGGCGCGCCCGAGGCCCCGTTGGCCGCGAATGCCCGGTATGTCTGGACGAGCTTCTCGACCGCCACCATTACGACACCATTGCGCCAGTACGCAGCCAGTCGTAGCCCTTGGCCTCGAGTTCGTGCGCCAATTCGGGCCCGCCCGACTTGACGATCCTGCCGTCGGCGAGGACGTGGACCACGTCGGGCGTGATGAAGTTCAGGAGCCGCTGGTAGTGGGTGACGATGACGAAGGACCGGTCGGGCGCGCGCAGCTTGTTGACGGCGTTCGCCACGGTCTTTAGCGCGTCGATGTCGAGCCCCGAGTCGGTCTCGTCCAGCAGGGCCAGCCGCGGCTCGAGGACCGCGAGCTGCAGGATCTCGTTGCGCTTCTTTTCACCGCCCGAGAACCCTTCGTTCACGGGGCGATTCATCAGCGTGTCGTCCCAGCCGATCGCCTTGAGTTTCGCCTCGAGCACCTGGAGGAAATCCATCGGATCGAGCTCCTCCTGCCCGCGATGCTTCCGGACCGCATTCACCGCCGAGCGCAGGAAGTAGGAGTTGGTGATGCCGCGGATTTCGACCGGATACTGGAATGCGAGAAACACGCCCTCGCGGGCGCGCTCCTCGGGCTTCAATGCGAGCAGGTCCTTGCCGTCGTACGTCGCGCTGCCGGCGGTGACCGTGTACGCCGGATGCCCCGCCAGCACCTGGGCGAGCGTGCTCTTCCCGGATCCGTTCGGTCCCCTGATGGCGTGCACTTCGCCGGTGCGCACCGACAGATCGATCCCGCGCAGGATCTCCGTCCCGGCAACCGAGACGCGGAGTCCTTTGATCTCCAACATCACCCAACACTCCCTTCGAGACTGATGCCGAGCAGCCGCGTCGCTTCGACCGCGAACTCCATCGGCAGCTCCTTGAAGACTTCCTTGCAGAAGCCGTTGACGATCATCGATACGGCGTCCTCGGCCGAGAGACCGCGCTGCCGCAAATAGAAGATCTGGTCTTCGCCGATCTTCGACGTCGACGCCTCGTGCTCCATGATCGCGGAGTTGTTGCGCACGTCGATGTACGGGAACGTATGCGCGCCGCACTGGTCCCCGATGAGCATCGAGTCGCACTGCGAATAGTTCCGCGCGCCCTCAGCGCCCTTCATGATCTTCACGAGACCGCGATACGTATTCTGGCCGCGCCCCGCCGAGATGCCCTTCGACACGATCGTCGAGCGCGTGTTCTTGCCGAGGTGGATCATCTTGGTCCCGGTGTCGGCCTGCTGCTTACGGCTCGTCACCGCGACCGAGTAGAACTCGCCGATCGAATTGTCGCCCTGGAGAATGCAGCCGGGATATTTCCAGGTGATCGCGGAACCGGTCTCGACCTGCGTCCAGGAGATCTTCGAGTTCTTCCCCGCGCACTTGCCGCGCTTGGTGACGAAGTTGTAGATGCCGCCTTTGCCCTCTTCGTCCCCCGGATACCAGTTTTGGATCGTGGAGTACTTGATGGTCGCGTTGTCGAGCGCGACGAGCTCGACGACGGCGGCGTGCAGCTGGTTCTCGTCCCGCATCGGCGCCGAGCAACCCTCGAGGTAGCTGACGTAGCTCCCTTCGTCCGCGATGATCAGTGTGCGCTCGAACTGGCCCGTGGACGAGGCGTTGATCCGGAAGTACGTCGACAGCTCCATGGGACAGCGCACGCCCTTGGGGACGTATACGAACGAGCCGTCCGTGTACACCGCCGAGTTCAGGGCCGCGAAGAAATTGTCGTTGTAGGGTACGACC
>DATHDT010000427.1:0-2565 GCA_035318905.1 Gemmatimonadales bacterium
AGGCTAAGTTGCCGGCGATGTCGTACACAGTCACCACCGGCTGCATCATGATGTTCGCCCCGACGATGTTGTTCTCGCCCAACGCGCCGTCGTCGATGCCGCCGTAGCTCTGCTCGCGGGCGAGGGCGAGGTTCTCGCCGATCGTCAGGCGGCTGTTCAGCGCGAACGCGGTGTTGATGCGCAGCGTGCCGCGCTGGAACTGGTTGAAGGCGCCCGTGCCGTCCTGCTTCAGGTAGTTGAACGACACGTTGTACGAGTTGTCAGGACCGCCCCCGGAAATGCCGAGGTTCGCGTCGCTGAACTGCGCGGGACTGAAGACCGCCTTCCACCAGTTCGTGCCGGCGCTGCCCGGCATGATCAGCACGCTCGGGTAGGCGTACGCGGCTTCATTAACCAGGACCGGGCGCCCCCACGCATCCACCGAGGTGACGGCCGAAGGGTCCACGTACGTGTAGAGCGGCACCGATGGGGCGTTGGGGTCGCCGTAGATCGCCAGGATGTTCGCCGGCAGCGAGTCGGCCGTGTAGGGAATGGGAACCCCGAGGGAGTCCTTTCTTCCCTCGTTCGCATTCAAGTAGCTGCGCTTGATGACCTGGAAGTAGTCGAGCGTACTCTGCATCAGCATTTGATCGAGGCCGCGCGTCGGCGTCGCGACGCCGGTACGGACGTCGAGGCGCGCCTGACGCCCGCCGGCCTTGCCCTTGCGCGTTTCGATGATGACGACGCCGTTGTTGGCGCGCGAGCCGTAGATCGACGCGGACGACGCGTCCTTCAGGACCTGGATTTCGCCGATGTCATTGGGATTGAGCCAGTTGATGTACGAGTCCTGCACCGGCGTGCCATCGATGATGTAGAGCGGATCGTTGTCGTGGAACGAGCTGACGCCGCGGATGCGCACCGTGCTGCGCGCGCCGGGCGAGCCGCTGTTCTCGACCGTCACGCCGGGCACCTTCCCGTCGAGCCGCGACAGCACGCTCGCCGAGGTCTGCTTGCCGACACTCTCGAGATTCACGCTGGTGACGGCGCCGGTGATGTCGGCGCGGCGCTGACTCGAGTAGCCGGTGACGACCACTTCCGACAGCATCGTCGGCGCCGATTCCATCGCGACGTCGATCGACGCCCGCCCACCGATCGCTTGCTCGGTGCCGCGGAAGCCGATGATCGCGAATTGCAGCGTGGCGTCGGTCGGCGCGACCAGGGCGTACCGACCTTGCTGATCGGTGACGGTTTGCGTCGGGGTGCCTTTCACCCGCACCGTCACGCCCCACAACTTCTCGTGCGTCGTCGCCGAGGTCACGGTGCCCGACACCTGCGCCGTCTCCTGAGCGAGTGCCGTACTGACCATCGCCAGTACGAACAACACGCTGATCCCTGCCGCGCGAATCACACCACCACGCTGTAGCACGCTTAGCATAGTTCCCCTCCGGCGCCCGTTAGGGTCGTCGCGTGAATGATCAACGAGACTGTCTCCCAAGGCCAATCTTGGACTCACGATAGGACGCGACAAGACCCCCACTGCGGGTCACCTGTTCAGGTGACATCGATGGGGGGACGTCGCGCCCCCGCTACGCTTTGCGCCCGCGCGTCACGCGTTTGGGCAGCGCGCGAAACTGCGCGAACACGCGGACCAACAATTCTTCACGACTTTGCACTTGGAGTTTGCGGTAGATGCGCCAGAGATAGGTGTGGACGGTATGCGGAGAGAGGCCCAAATGTGCGGCCGTGTCTTTTTCCGAGGCGCCATCGAAGACGGATCGCACGATGCCCGACTCACGCGGTGACAACCCGAGCGCGGCGGCCAGCGAGCGCCACTCCGCCGGGCCAAACACTCCCTGCCCCACGCCATGCCAGGCGGTGCGCGCCGAAACAACATGCAGATCCGCGATGTGCTCTCGAACACCGGATTCCCTCATGTGTTGCCCCCGCTCAAGTGGTGGAAAAGGTCTTGGAGAATATGCTACGCGGGGTCGAACCCCGCGAACTCGCCCGTCTGGTACACGTTGCCCTTGTACTGCTGGTCGTCGTGAATCCCGATCTTGGACGTGTAGTAGGCGCGGACCGTGAAACCCTTGATCTCCCCGAAGAACCGCTGGGCGGGCGTCCGGGACTCCCCCTCGCCGGCGGCCATGCGCGTCAGCACCGCCAGGCGCTGCTCCGGGCTGGAGGCCATGAACGTCTTGCCGCTCATCTCGCGCGACAGCGCCTCCACGGCCTGCAGACCGGCGCGCCAGCGCGCCGGCGGCTCCTTCTCGAACGATTCGGCGAGCCGCGCGTCGATGTAGGCGGCCACACCCGCCGCCCGTGCCCCGCCCGACTGCGCGTCGGTCGGAATGATCATGTCGCTCATCTCGTCGACCACCGCAAACTCGGCGGCCGTGAAAAAACGGGGTTGGGAGTTGGGAACTGGGAGTTGGGGCAGCGCCGGCAACGCCAGCGCCGCAGCCGTCCCCTTGAGCAAGTCCCGGCGTGAAATCGTCATAGGTTCCCCCGCTTGAACTCGTCGGCGAGGTGCTCGCACGAGCGCCACGCCAGCGCCATGATCGTCCACGTCGGATTCTGACACGA
>DATHDT010000428.1:0-2884 GCA_035318905.1 Gemmatimonadales bacterium
CGCGTGACTCCGGGGACGATGCTCACCGCTTCCTCGATCGGACGCGTGATGCTGAAGACCACCTGGCGCGCGCCGAGGGTCGAGCCCTGGGCGACGATCGTGACGCGCGAGAAGCGGAGCTCCGGATAGATGGCCGACGGCAGGCGCCGCGCCGCCCAGATGCCGGCGGCGCTCAGCAGGGCCACGAGCAGGTAGATGAGGCGCTTCTGACGGCTGAGAACGTCGAACAGCTTCACCGGCGCGCTCCGCCGATCCGCACACCATCTTCAACCCCGTAAGCGCCGATCGTCACCACGGTCTCCCCGGCCGCGAGCCCGGTGACGATCTCCACGAGCGTTTCGGAGCGCGCGCCCACCCTGACTGCCCGGGCGTGCGCGATGCCCGCGGCATCCACGACGAAGACCCGGAAGCCATCCCCTTCTGGAACCAGCGCCTCCACCGGCACCGTCACCGCCCGGGGATTCACGCCCGTGACGATGCGTCCGACCAACGATTCGCCGATCCGCAGCGTGCGCGCGGGCTGCGCGAGTCGGGCGCGCACGGCGACCGCGCGCGACACAGAGTCCACCGCGGCCGCGATGCTCGTCACCACGCCCGGCCCCAGTATTTCGCCGGTGGCGTCTCCCTCGGTCACGGTCACCGTGTCCCCGATGTTGATGCGCCCGGCTTCCGCCGGCGACACGTTGAACACGACGTCCAACGCCGCCGGGTCGGCGACTTCGACGAGGGTTTGGTTCGCGTCGGCAGACGCGCCCATCACCGCAGTCATGCGCGTGACGACGCCGCTCAAGGGCGCGCGCAGCGTCGCCAGCTCCTGCGCGCGGCGCGCCGTAATCGCGTCAGCCTGCGCCGCAGCAAGGTCGGCCGCCGCCTGGCCGCTGTCCTTCTGCGCGAGGATGCCGGCCTCGACGAGCCGCACGGCTCGCGCGTATGCGCGCTCGGCATTTGCCAGTGCCGCGGCAGCACTCTGCGCGGCGGCGTCGAAGGGGGCTCGTTCGAACTCGACCAGCGAATCCCCCTTGCTGACGCGTTGGCCAGCGACGACGAAGATCCGTGCTACGCGCGTCGGCCCTGGAGCGGCGAGCGCCGCGTACTGGTCGGGCCGCGGGCTCACCGTCCCGATCGCGTTTATCACGTGCGGGAAGGGTCGGATCGTGACCACGGTCGTTGCCACCCCACTGACGCCCGGGTCCGCGCCGGACGCCTGCTCCCCGCTGGCTGCGCTCCCACGCCCGCAGGCGGCAGCCCCGAGTCCAGCGAGCATGAGGCCGAGCCGCGCGAAGTGCGTCATGGCTGGTCCGGACCGGCGGTGAGCAGTCTCACGGTACGAGCCGCCGCATCCGCCGCCGCGAGGTCGTCGATGTAGCGCGCCAGAATCTCCCGCGCGTTGCGTTGCGCTTCGAGCACATTCTCCAACGCGACCGCTCCCTCACGGTACGCCTGCAGCGACATGACGACGACGCGATCGGCACTCTCGACGAGCACCGCGGACCGGCGCAGCCGCGCGTGCGCCGCCGCCAGGTCCCGCCGGGCCTGCGCCAAGGCAGCCGTGGTCTCACGACGCGTCAGGTCGAGTTCCGCGAGGGCCCGGTCGCGATCCGCGACGGCCCGCATGACTTCGCCACCGCTCCAGTTAAACAGCGGGAGGGGCAGCGAGAAGCCGATCACCGGCAGCAGTTGACGAGGCGTCGGGCTGGTCGGGTCGCCCGTATCGAAGCCGAACGCCAGGCTCGGCGCAAGCCGGCTGCGTCGTGCGAACGCGAGTGAACGATCCGCCGAGTGCAGCGATGCTTCCGCGGCGGCGATGGGGAGCAGTGCGCGGCCGGCCGGTGGCTCGCTATCGGCGGGCGGCACCAGCGAGTCGACCAGCGTGATCATCGCTTCCTCGCCGGGGAGTCCCATTTGCACTTGGAGCACGATCAGGGTGCGCACCGCGGCGAGGGAGTCCTCCGCGGCGATGTTCTCGAGCTGACCGGCATTCACGGCGGCGAGCCGCACGTCGAGCTCGCTGACGTCGCCGACCGCGCGCCGCAGCTCGGCAATCTTCAAGAGGCTGTCGGCGTCGAGCGCGGTGCGCTGGGACAAACGAGCGTGCAGCGCTGCCGCGAGGGCACGGGTGTAGGTCGTGTCCACGTCGAACCGGATCGCGGCCCGTTCGAATGCGAAACGGTAGCGCGTGGCATCGCGCGCCGATTCCGTGGCGCCGATGCGCGGAGCGCGCAACCACGGCAGGTCGAGCGGCAGTTCCGCGAGCGCGTGGTAGTTGGGCAGGTCCCTCGAATAGCTCGCGGAGATGGTGGGGTTGGGGAACGCGCGCGCCGTCCGCACGGCGCCTCGAGCGGCCACCGTGTCCGCCCGTCCCAGCGCGACGCGCGCGCCCCGGGTCAGCGCGGCGGCCACCGCCTCGGCGCGGGTCACCGGTTGTTGAGCGCTGAGCCTTGCCGGCGGGAGCCACAGCATTCCCAGCGCGACGACGGTTGCGGGAACGAGGTGCATGGTTCGAGGAACCTACTCCGCGAACCTTACGCCTGCCTTACGCGGGGGCGGGGAAGTTGACCGTAACGCGCGTGCCGTGCGTCCCCTCGGCCGGGGCAACTGCGATGGTTGCGTCGTGCAACTCCGTGATCCACCAAGCGATGGCGAGGCCCAGTCCGGCTCCCTCCGCCTGCCGGCGCGCGGGCTCGCCCCGATAGAATCGCTCGAAGACGTGAGACCGCTGATCCTCGGGAATCCCGATCCCCGTATCCGACACGATGACCGAGCGTTGCCCGTCGCGGGCGGTGACGTCGAGTCTGACTCGGCCCCCGGCCGGCGTGTACTTGATGGCGTTGTCGAGCACGATCAACAGCAGCCGTCGCACCAGCGTGGAGTCGCCCACGATCGC
>DATHDT010000429.1:0-2014 GCA_035318905.1 Gemmatimonadales bacterium
AGAGCTACGCGACGGACCAGATGCGCAATCCCGACATGGTGGCGGGCTACGAGCCGCTGGGCGAGGAGCTGTTACGCCAAGTGCCGAAACCCATCGACGTGTTCTGCGCCGCTTCCGGCACATCGGGCATGCTCATGGGCGCGTCACGCGCCCTGAAGCGCGCCGGCGCCAACCAGGCTACCCGAATCATTGCGTTCGAGCCGGCCACCTCCGCGGTGCTGTCGGGCGGCCCGGCGGGCCAGCACGGCGTCGAGGGCGTCGCACCCGGCTTCGTGCCGCCGCAGTTCGACCGCGGCGTGGTGAGCGAGACCCGCGCCATTGATGAGGCGGCGGGTCGGCACATGGCCCGGGAGCTGGCACGGCACGAGGGCATCTTCGCGGGCACGTCCACCGGACTCAACGTCGCGGGCGCCATCCAGCTGGCGTGCGAGCTGGGTGCCGGGCACACGGTGGTGACCGTCGCGGTGGACTCGGGGCTCAAGTACCTGGCGGGAGACCTCTATGCCTAGCCCGTAGGGTTGCCCCGGGCGCGCCCACGCCCCACGTTACTCCGCCGAGCGGAGGCTCAGTGGCGCCCGATCCCCTCTTCGAACGGCTGCGACGGGCTCTGTTGCCCGACTATGAGTTGGAACGCGAGCTCGCGAGCGGCGGCATGGGAGTCGTGTACGTCGCCCACGAAGTCGCGCTCAACCGCTCTGTCGCGGTCAAGATCATCCGCCCGGGCCTCGACACCGCTCACGCGATTGAAGCCTTCCATCGCGAAGCCCTCATCCTCGCCAACGTCAGTCATCCCAACATCGTCCACATCTATCACAGCGGCCAAGGCGAAGGCCTCCACTACTACGTCATGGAGCTGGTCGGTGGGCCGACGCTGGCGCAGCGCCTCGCCGACAGCGGCGCACCGGCGCTCGCGCACGCTATCCACGTCGGCACGGACCTGCTCAACGCGCTCGACGCCGTCCACCACGCCGGCGTCATCCATCGCGACGTCAAGCCGAGCAACCTCTTCGTCCTGCCGCAGCGCGCGATGCTCGCCGACTTCGGCATCGCGCGTCCGCCATCAGGCCTGCCGCGCACGACGCACAACCGCCCCACGCACGCTGCCGAGGGCACGCCCGGCTACCAGGCACCCGAGCAGATCGATGGCAGTCCGGTCACGCCGCGCACCGACATCTACAGCGCGGGAGCCGTCATCTATGAAGCGATCACCGGCCGTCAGTATCCTCGGTTGGGCGACGTGCCGTCCTGGAAACGCGTCCCCTATCGCATCGCGCGCGTGCTGCGTCGCGCCCTGCGACCCGCCCCGGACGACCGCTGGCCGGAGGCCCGCAGTTTCCGGCGCGCCCTGTGGAGCGCCTACGTGGCGCGCTACGTCCAGCGCACCGCGCTCCTCACCGTCGCCGGCGTGGCGCTTGGCGCCGCGATCGTGATCATCGCGCTCCGACCGCCACGCTGCGGCAGCCCTGTCACCGTCGCGCTGCCCACGTTCGAGTACGTCGGACCCCCCGGGGACCGCGCCATCGCCGACTCGCTCCCGCGCCTGGTGCGTGCCCACCTGAGCGGTCACCCGGACTTCTGCCTCAACGACTCGCGACGCGCTCCGTCTCACAGCGCCGGCGGCCTCCTCTTCTCCGGCACGCTCACCGTGCACGATTCGACCGTGTCGGTGGAGTTGGGCGACATGCCGGCACAAGCGTTCCGCGCGCCCCTCCACGACTGGCCCACACTCCGAGACTCGGTGAGCTATCGCGTGCTGCTCGGCGTGTGGGATGCCCAGAGCCCGCTTGCACCCACGCTGCCGGTGCGCGCTCTGCCCCGCACCGCCGCGGGGCTCGCGCGCTTCATCGAGGCCGAACAACTCTTCGCGGCGGCGCAATGGGAGAACGCGTACAAGGCGTACCTCGTCGCCGCGGCGGTCGACTCGACGTGCCGGCTGTGCGACTGGCGCCTGACCGAAGTCGAGCGCTGGCTCGGTCTCGAGCACGACCCGGCGCGGGTGCGGCGCTACCGCGCC
>DATHDT010000430.1:0-3812 GCA_035318905.1 Gemmatimonadales bacterium
TCGACAAGGCCACCAAGGGCACCCAGCCCGGCTCGACGTGGAACTTCGAGGCCGGCTACAAGCAGGACGGCCAGCCCGACATCAACAGCGAGTTCGGCAACGTCTGGGGCTACGAGGGCAGCACGGGTGACGTCGACTGGAGCTGGGACTACCACCGCGCGGTGAACGCCTTCCGCCGCCACCCGCGCATCGCCGGCTGGCTCTACACCGAGCTGCACGATGTGATCAACGAGTGGAACGGGTACTGGCGCTTCGACCGCTCCGACAAGGAAACCGGGTTGGGTGCGTTGGTGGAGGGGATGTCGCTGCGGGACCTGCACGCGCCTCTGTACGTCGTCGTCGGCGATTCCCTCAGCCAGAGCGTCGCGGCCGGCGCCACGGTCCGCGTCCCGTTGTACGCCTCGTTCTTGACGTCGAGCCCGGCGCTCGGCGACAGCCTCACGCTGCACGCCCAAGCGTACGGCTGGAACGCGCTCGGCCAGAAACGCGTGTATTTCGAGACGACGCGACGCGTGCCCTACCACCCGTGGATGACCGGGGCGCTAGGGGCCCTTGACGTCCCCATGCCGGCCGAGACCGCTGTCCTCGTGCTGGCGGTGCGGCTCGAAGACGGGACCGGCACCGTGCTGCATCGCAACTTCTGCACGTTCCTCGTGGATGGCGATGGTCCGCGGGGAGCCATCTCCATCAACCCGGCACACTTCTCCGCCGCGTCCTGGTCCCTCAAACAGTGGAACGTGCTGGACAGCCTGAAGGTGAACGGCGCGGGCTCCGGATTCTTCGAGTACCGGGTCGTGTGGCCTCGGGAGATCCGTCTCGCCGACCTGGATAGCGTTGTCTTCCTGGCCGAGGTCTCCTCCAAGGAGTTGTTCGGTAAGGATCGGGCGGGCGCCGGACGGATCGAGGGCGACTTCATGCTGGGGCGCGGCACCGTCGATCCGAGCCTGAACCCCAATGCGTATCCGATGACTGATGAGCGGCGCTTTCCGAGCGCCGTGACGGTGCGCGTCAACGGGGTAGTCGCCGGACGCGAGGTGCTCGAGGACGACCCGGCCGATCATCGTGGTATCCTCTCCTGGCATTACCAGCAGCACGACCGGCGGCTGCGCGAGGCCGGTTCGTACGGCACGCTGTTGCGCGTGCCGGTACCGCGCGAGGCACTCGAGCGGGCAGCGGCGCAGGGTGAGTTGGTCATCCGCCTCGAGGTCGATGCGACGTTGCCGGGTGGCCTCGCGATTTACAGCCGCCACTTCGGTCGGTATCCCCTCGACCCGACGGTGGTGTTCGTGCCCAAGCCATGAGCAACGCCGCGGCCCCCCCGCCCACACCCCGCGTCGCCTACCGTTGGACGATTTGCGCCCTGCTGTTCGCCGTCACCACGATCAACTACGTGGACCGGCAGGTGCTCGGCATTCTCGCGCCGACGCTGCAGCGCGAACTGAGCTGGTCGGAGTCGCAGTACGGCAACGTCGTCTCGTGGTTCAGCCTGGTGTACGCGTTCGGCTTTCTCCTCGCGGGTCGCTGGCTTGATCGCGTCGGCGTGCGCCGTGGATTCGCCACCGCCGTGGTCGTGTGGAGCCTGGCGGCCATGGGACACGCGTTGGCCCGGACGACGGCGGCGTTCTCCGCGGCCCGAGCCCTCCTCGGCCTCGGCGAGTCGGCCAACTTTCCCGGCGCGATCAAGACCGTGGCCGAGTGGTTCCCGAAGGACGAGCGGGCGCTCGCGACCGGCATCTTCAACGCCGGAACCAACACAGGCGCCATCATCACTCCCCTGCTCGTGCCGTGGATCGCGCTGACGTGGGGGTGGCGCTGGGCGTTCATCGTCACGGGGTCGTTTGGGTTCGTATGGCTGCTCCTGTGGCTTGCGCTATACCGCAGCCCGCCGGCGGAGGCGCACGCGAGCGAGCCCGACGAGCCCCGCGTGCCGTGGATCCGCCTCCTCGGCGTCCGGCAGACGTGGGCGATCGTCGTCGGCAAGCTGATGGCAGACCCGATCTGGTGGTTCTATCTGTACTGGCTGCCAAAGTTTCTCGACGCCAGGTATGGCATCAAGTTGGCACAGGTCGCCTTGCCGCTCATCGTCGTTTACCTCGTGGCCGACGTCGGCTCGATCGCGGGCGGCTGGCTGTCGAGCGGCTTGATCAAACGGGGGTGGACGGTCAACCGCGCGCGCAAGACGGCGATGCTGCTGATGGCGCTGGTGATCGTACCCACGGCCCTCGCGCCCCGCGCCGGCGGCATGTGGACCGCCGTGCTGATTGTCAGCATCGCCGCCGCGGCGCACCAGGGCTGGTCGGCGAACGTGTATACGCTCGCCAGCGACATGTTCCCCCGCTCGACGGTGGCGTCGATCTCCGGAATAGGAGGGTTCGCCGGCGCGATGGGCGGCGTGTTGTTCCAGCGCCTCACCGGAAGGATTCTTGACGCCACCGGCAACGACTACGGTATCATCTTTGCGGTATGCGGTTTCGCGTACGTAACCGCGTGGGTTCTCATTCACATGCTTGCCCCGAGGCTCGAGCCGGCCCGGTTCAAGGAGTCACCATGATCACCACGCTCACCCTCTTCCTCGCTCTGCTCCAATCACCCAACACGCTGACGCCTACCGAACGAGCCGCCGGCTGGCACCTGCTGTTTGACGGACGCACGCTCGCCGGCTGGCGTGGCCTCGGCTACGACACCGTGCCAACGGCGCATTGGGTCGTGGTGGACGGGGCAATCAAGAAGATCGCGAGCGGCAACGTGCCCCGGGTCTCCGACGGACGACCGCTCAACGGTGGCGACCTGATGACCGTGGACAGCTTCGCAGACTTCGAGCTCACCTGGGATTGGAAGGTGACGCCGGGCGCGAATAGCGGCGTCAAATACAACGTCTCCGAAGCGATGTCGGTCGGGCAAGGGGGCTCGGGCGGCCCCAGCCACTCGGCCCTGGGGTTCGAGTACCAGATCCTCGACGACGACCGCCACGAAGACGGCAAGCTGCCTACCCACCGCTCGGGCGGGCTGTACGACTTGATTGCGCCCGGCGACGCGAAGGTGTTACGGCCCGTGGGCGAATGGAACCGGTCCGTCGTGATCTTCCGCGGCAACCACGGCGAGCACTGGCTCAACGGCCGGAGGATCCTCGCGTTCGAGCTGGGCACGGCGCGCATGGATTCCCTGCTCGTCCAGAGCAAGTACCGCACCATTCCGGGCTTCGCCAACCGCCGTAAGGGACACATCGTCTTGCAGGACCACGGGGATGAGGTCTATTTCCGCAATATCAAAGTGAGGCCGCTATGAAACGCCGCCAGTTCGTAAAGACGGTTTCGGCAACGGGTCTCGGCCTCGCGGCCGCCCGCTCACCCCTGCTCGCGCTCCGCGGGTCTCCGAGTGAGAAAGTCGTCGTCGCAGTGATGGGCCTGAACGGCCGTGGAAGTGTCCTCGCGAAAGCGTTCGCCAAACGGACGGTCAACGCCGAAGTCGCCGCCGTGTGCGACGTCGACTCCACAGTGTTGGCCAAGGCCGCCGCCGCCGTGAGCGAGGCGCAAGGCAAGACAGTGAAGAGCATCGCCGACTTCCGCCGCGCGCTCGACGACAAGTCCATCGACGCCCTCGTCATCGCGGCGCCTGACCACTGGCACGCGCCCGCCGCCCTCCTCGCCATGTCGGCCGGCAAGCATGTCTACCTGGAAAAGCCGTGTGGGCACAACGCCCGTGAAGGCGAGCTGCTCGTGGAGGCGCAGCGCAAGCACGGCCGAGTGGTGCAGATGGGCACGCAGCAGCGCTCGGCACCGCGCTCGATCGAGGTTCTGCAGGCGGTTCGCGAG
>DATHDT010000431.1:0-2881 GCA_035318905.1 Gemmatimonadales bacterium
GCGCAGCTCGACGTGTGGGCCAGTCTCGCCGATGTGGCCGAGCGCGAGCGCTACGTCCGGCCCCAGGTGACCGCCGATTCCACGTTGCATCTCGAAGGAAGCCGCCACCCCGTCGTCGAGCGCATGATGCCGCGCGAGACGTTCATCCCCAACGATGTGCAGCTCGACGATGCGGGCCGCATCATCCTGCTCACGGGCCCCAACATGGCCGGCAAGTCAACGCTGCTGCGCCAGGTGGGGCTGTGCGTGCTGCTCGCGCAAATCGGAGCATACGTGCCGTGCCGCCGCGCGGTGGTCGGCGTGGTGGACCGGCTATTCACGCGGGTCGGCGCGTCGGACAACCTGGTGCGCGGTCAGTCGACGTTCATGGTGGAGATGAGCGAGACGAGCGCGATCCTGCACGGTGCCACGGCCCGGAGTCTCGTGCTGCTCGACGAAATCGGCCGCGGCACGTCGACCTACGACGGCGTGGCGATCGCGTGGGCGGTCACCGAGTGCCTGCACAACGTGGTCGGCTGCAAGACGATCTTCGCGACCCACTACCACGAGTTGACCCAGCTCACCGAGGAGTTGGCGCACGCGCGCAACTTCAACGTGGCGGTGCGCGAGGTGGGTGACGAGATTGTGTTCCTGCACCGATTGGAGCCCGGCGGTGCCGACCGCTCGTACGGCATCCACGTGGGACGGCTGGCGGGCCTGCCGGCGCCGGTGGTGGCGCGGGCGTGGGAGGTACTCAAGTTGCTGGAGGCAGGCCATCACGTGGCGCAGCAGCGGGTGCCCCTGCCACCCGACGCGGCGCAACTCCCCCTGTTCGGCGCCGCGGCACCGCACCCGCTCCTCACGGAGCTGGACGGTCTCGATCTCGACCGGCTTTCGCCGATCGACGCGTTGAACCGTTTGGCGGCCTGGAAAAAACAGTTGGAGGAGCGCTAGTGTGTAGACGTGCCGCGGCCTTCGCCACGATGATGGCCGGGACATTCGCCTGTGGGGGATCGGCGCCGCCTGCGGATCCTCAAAGCGCCCAACCGGGGCCGCCCCCTGAGTCGGAGGCGCCGGTGGCGCTGAACCCCGACGTCCCGATCGCCTATCCCGCCGCCCTGTTCGAGCAGAACATCGAGGGGGAAGTCGTGCTGCGCCTGTTCACCGATTCGACGGGCCGCCTGATCCCGGAATCGACGCGCGTCGCGGAATCGAGCAACTATCCGGCCCTCGACTCCGCCGCGCTGGCGGGCTCGACGCGGCTGCGCTTCGCGCCGGCCAAGCGCCGGGGCGTTCCGATCGCGACCTCGTTCCTGCAGCCGGTCGAGTTCCAGCACGCCGGTACCAATGCGACGAGCACGACGCCGTCGTCGCCCGCAGCCACGTTACCGGCGGCGCGGCGCGTGACGGCCGATTCCAGCAGGACCACGACGCCCGCCCCCCCGCCGGTCCAGGCGCCGCGTCCTGTCGTGCCGAGGCCGCGACCCGATTCGACGCGTCCTCCCCCGGACACGACACGTCACCCCGCCGATACGACTCGGCATCCGGCGGACACGACGCGTCCCGCGACGGACACCACGCGCTCTCGGCCGGACGGCAGTGGCGCAGCACACTAGGCCTTACGCCGACGTCCTCGAGACGATCGGCTGGACACCGGTCATACGTCTCAACAAGGTGACACGGGGATTGCGCACGCCGGTCTACGCCAAGGCGGAGTTCTTCAATCCCGGCGGATCGGTCAAGGATCGGATCGGCCTCGCGATGATCGAGGCGGCGGAGCGCGAGGGCCGCCTGAAGCCCGGTGGCTTGATCGTCGAAGCGACCTCCGGCAACACCGGCGTGGGGCTCGCGCTCGCGGCCGCGGTCAAAGGCTACCGCTGCATCTTCACAATGCCCGACAAGATGTCGCAGGAAAAGGCGCGGCTGCTGCGCGCCCTGGGCGCCGAGGTGATCATCACTCCGACCGCCGTACCTCCCGATCACCCCGACAACTACATCATGAAGGGCCGCGCGATCGCCGCCGCCCACGACAACGCGATTTTCGCGGACCAGCACTACAACCCGGTGAACCCTGACGTGCACTACCGCACCACGGGTCCGGAAATCTGGGAACAGACCGAGGGGAAGATCACGCATTTCGTGTGCGCGCCGGGGACGGGCGGCACGGTGAGCGGCGCGGGGCGATTCCTTAAAGAGAAGAATCCCAAGATCCGCGTAGTGGCCGGCGACCCGGTGGGCTCGATCTATACCGAGTACGCGCGCACCCACACCAAGGGCGAAGGCCAGCCGTACAAGGTCGAAGGAATTGGGGGAGACAAGATCCCGACATCGCTGCACTTCGACGTGATCGACGAATGGATCTTCGTGACCGACAAGGACGCCATGCTGATGGCGCGGCGGCTTGCCAAGGAAGAGGGACTGTTCGTCGGCGGGTCCACCGGGGTCAACGTCGTTTCGGCCCTCGAAGTCGCCCGGCGGATCGACGACCCCCAGGCGTGCGTCCTCACGATTCTGGCGGACACCGGCGAGCGCTACCTGACGAAGGTCTACAACGAGGAATGGCTGCGGGAGAATCAGCTCGTCGAAGACGAGCGGCCTACCGTGGGACGGCTCATCGCGGCGAAGAAGAGCGACGCGCCGCCCGTGATTCATGTCGCGCCCGAAGCGTCGGTACGCCAGGCGCTGAACCTGATGAGCACGTACAACGTGTCGCAGCTGCCGGTGTTGGAGGACAACGATGGCGTCGGGGCGGTGTCGGAGCAGGCGCTGATGGCGCGTGCTCTGGGAGAGCCGAAGATCCTCGACAGTCCCGTGCGCGACGTGATGGACGCGCCCTTCCCCGTCGTCGACAGCGAGTCTCCGATCGCCCAGATGGCGACGCTGCTGTCGCGCACCACGCCGG
>DATHDT010000432.1:0-2309 GCA_035318905.1 Gemmatimonadales bacterium
AGACTGCAGTGGTCCTTGAACGCGGCGACGGAGGTGATCAGCTACGGGATCCCCGGCTACAAGCACCACGGAATGCTCGTCTACTTCGCCGCGTTCAAGGACCACTGCAGTCTGTTTGGTGTCGGGACTCGCCTGATGGAGAAGCACAAGAAGGCGCTCGTACCGTTCAAGAAATCGAAGGGCACGATCCAGTTCACCGTAGACAAGCCACTCCCGCTCCCCTTGGTTCGGAAGCTCGTCAAGGCGCGCGTGGCGCAGAACGAGGCCCGGCGGTGACGACGCTCGACGCGCACCGTGCGATCGAAGCGGTGTGGCGGATCGAATCGGCGAAAGTGATCGCCGCGCTCACCCGAATCACGGGCGACGTCGGCACCGCGGAGGATCTGGCGCAGGACGCGCTCGTCGCAGCCCTCGAGAAGTGGCCCGCGTCGGGCGTGCCGGACAATCCGGGCGCCTGGCTCATGGCCACCGCGAAGCACCGGGCGATCGACCAGTTCCGGCGCGGCAAACTGCTCGACCGGAAACACGACGAGGTCGGCCACGAGCTCCGAGCCCGCGAAGAGAGCCCCGAAGAAGATCTCGCCGCCAGTCTCGATGACCACGTGGGTGATGACGTGCTGCGCCTGATCTTCACGACCTGCCACCCCGTGCTCTCCACCGAAGCGCGCGTCGCGCTGACGCTGCGGCTGCTCGGCGGCCTCACGACCGACGAGATCGCGCGCGCGTTCCTCACGCCCGAAGCGACGATCGCGCAGCGCATCGTCCGAGCCAAGCGGACGCTGCGGGAAGCGCGCGTGCCCTTCGAGGTCCCGCCGCCCGCGGAGCTCGCCGCGCGCCTGTCGTCGGTGCTGGACGTGATCTATCTCATTTTCAACGAGGGCTACTCGGCGACCGCCGGGGACGCATGGGTGCGCCCCGCGCTGTGCGACGACGCGCTGCGCCTCGGCCGCATCCTCGCGGAGCTGGCGCCCGCGGACCCCGAGGTGCACGGCCTCGTCGCGCTCATGGAGATCCAGGCGTCGCGGCTCAAGGCCCGCGTGGGTCCCCAGGGCGAGCCGATTCTGCTCCTCGATCAGGACCGATCGCATTGGGATCAGCTTCTCGTGCGGCGTGGGCTCGCGGCGCTCGAGCGTGCCGAGCAGCTCGCCGGAGCGCTCGGGCCCTTCGCCCTGCAGGCAGCGATCGCCGGGTGTCACGCGCGCGCCCGGACCGCCGAGGACACGGATTGGACGCGCATCACCGCCCTGTACGATGCGCTCGTGCAACTCACGCAGTCCCCGGTCGTGGACCTGAATCGCGCCGTCGCATACTCGATGGCCTTCGGTCCGGCGGCCGGCCTCGAGATCGCCGACAAGCTGATGTCTGAGCCAGTGCTCGAGAGCTACCACCTGCTGCCGAGCGTGCGAGCCGATTTCCTCGCGAAACTCGGCAGGTTCGCCGAGGCCCGAGCGGAGCTCCAGCGAGCGGTGTCGCTCACACGCAACACCAGAGAGCGGACGCTGCTCTTGGAGCGTGCAGACAAGCTCGGAACTTGAGAGCGCCGTCCCAGGTTGTAGAATCTGACCCATACCTCGCGGGAGTCGTTATGACCGAGCCGAGTATAGTGACCAAGTGGAAGAGCTGGTCTCCCCAGCTCCTCAGCGTCCTCAGAATCGTCGCGGCGTTTCTCTTCTTCCAATTCGGGTCGGCCAAGTGGTTCGCGTTCCCGGGCGCCATCATGCCTGGTGGCGGAACCGCTCCGCCGGGGTCTGTGGCGTGGTTCGCGTCGGTGATCGAGGTCGTAGGCGGTAGTCTCCTCTTTCTTGGCCTGTTCACGCGACCAGTCGCGTTCCTCCTCGCGGGTGAGATGGCGATCGCCTACTTCTACGGGCACGCAGGGAATGGCTTCTGGCCCTTGCTGAATCAGGGCACGCCCGCCGTTTTCTTCTGTTTCACCTTCCTGTATGTGTCGGCCGCCGGGCCGGGGCCGTGGAGCATCGACGCAAAGCGAGGCACGTGAGCACGTTTTTCGTCACCGGCGCCAACTCGGGGATCGGCCGAGCGCTCGTCGAGGCGCTCGCCGCCCGGGGTGAGGGCGTTGTCCTGGCGACGCGCTCCGAGGAACGCACCCGGCCCGTCCTGAACGAGTTGAAGAGCCGCTACCGGTCCGCCCGGCTGCAGTGGCTGCACCTCGATGTCTCGGACCTCGGCTCGGTGCGGCGCGTCGCCCAATCGTTTCTCGCCACCAAGCAGCCGATCGACGTCCTGGTCAACAATGCGGGGATCGCGGGCACGCGCCGCCTCAGCGCCGACGGCTTCGACATCACGTA
>DATHDT010000433.1:0-10755 GCA_035318905.1 Gemmatimonadales bacterium
AAAGGCTCGCCGTCCACCGTGACGCGTCCCCCGCCGACGTCGATTTCGTAGGTGCGGGCGCGGAGAGTGACGAAGTATTTCACGAGGTCACGCGGCTTCCATCACGACGACCGTCTCCACGTGCGCCGTCTGCGGGAACAAGTCGAACGCCCGTATCGCCGCGACCTGATAGTTCACGTTCAGGCGATGGAGATCGCGCGCCAGAGTGGCCGGGTCGCATGAGACGTAGACGAGCCGTTGCACGGGCTCGGCCGTCAGGCGCAGCGTGACGTCCCAATGGAGCCCCGCGCGCGGCGGGTTGACGACGACGGCGTAGGGCTCGGGAAGGCTCGGCAGCACGTCTTCGGCGCGGCCGGCGATGAAGCGCACGGGCGGCTCTGCCGGAGCGCGCGTGCGCGCCCAACCGATGGCTGCTTCGTCGGCGTCCACACTGATGACGTTCGCCCCGCGTTCGGCGAGGAGCGTCGCGGTGTCGCCGATGCCGCCGTAGAGATCCCACACCGTGCGGCCCCGCACTTCGCCGATCTGGTCCACAGCCCAGCGTCGCGCCAGGATCCCCATCTCGGGATTCACTTGTTCGAACGCCGTGGCGGGAAACCCCGTGGCGGGTCCGGCCATCACGCGCGCGGCGCCATCCACCGGGCGCCACCAACAGATCACCTCATCGCCGTTCGGTAAGGCCCGGCGCAACCGCTCGGCGTCGAGCCAGGGCTCTCCCGTCGCCTCGGCGATCAGGTGCCGCCGCCCTTCGCGGTCCAATCGTAACGTGAGTCGCGTAAGGCCCGGGGGTAGGAGGCTCAAGTGCGCG
The DNA here is from genome assembly GCA_035318905.1 of Gemmatimonadales bacterium. Lineage (GTDB taxonomy): Bacteria > Gemmatimonadota > Gemmatimonadetes > Gemmatimonadales > GWC2-71-9 > 20CM-2-65-7. The sequence continues at coordinate 809 of DATHDT010000433.1, forward strand.
CGCACCTCGCGCCACAACGCCATCAAGCGAAAGTCCGCGATGTGGCAGTCGGCGAGGGGAAAGACAAAATTGGGCCGATCGTGCGGGTGAAAACCCGCCGTGCCCGCCTTCACTTCCATCGAGATCTTGGCGCGGTAGCGCCATTCCTCGACCGCTTCGACGATCTCGGGATCGGGGACGTCAAGTTTGCCGATGCGGCGGAGCGCGTCACCGACGATCGCTCGTTTCGCGGCGAGCTGGGCGTCGTACTCCATATGCTGCAACTGACAACCGCCGCACCGGTCCTGCGTGTAGTGCGGGCACGGCGGGACGACGCGTCCCGGCCCCGCGCCCGCCACCTCGCCCACGGCCGCGCGCCCGAAGCTGCGCGACAGCTTGAGGCTCCCGTCCTTGATCTTGATGCGATCGCCCGGAGCGGTGCGCGGCACGAAGACCGCCCGCCCATCGGCGAGCCGGCCGACCCCGTCCCCGCCGGCCGCGATCCCCGTAATGGTCACGACGTCATTCACGGAGACCATCCCGCCGCGCTGCGTCCACCCAGCCCGTCGGACGGCCGGACCCTAAAGGACTCCCTGACGGTCGCGGCCCGACGGCTTCACGGCGGTCGTTGGCGAGCAGCGCAGCCGTCACCGCGACGGCGCGCTCGAGCCCGTCCTGCGGCGGGGCGGCGAGCACGCGCGAGCCCACCCGCTCCAGATACGTGATGTCCAGCTCCCCGCGACGGAACTCAGGATCGTCCATCACGCGCAGGTGAAAGGGCTGGGCGGTCGGCAGGCCGACGATGACCAGCTCACGCAACGCTCGACGCATGCGCTGGATCGCGACGTCGCGGGTCTCGCCCCACGCCACGAGCTTCGCAATCAGGGGATCGTAGAAGAGCGTGACTTCGTTCCCCGCCTCGACGCCGCCGTCCCACCGGATCCCGGGCCCCGATGGGACCCGGAGGTACTGGAGGGTCCCCGTCGCGGGGAGGAAATCGTTGAACGGGTCCTCGGCGGTGATGCGGCATTCGATGGCGTGCCCGCGGGGATGCAGCAGACCGCCATGGACCCGCATCGGTTCACCCGAGGCGATGCGCAGCTGCTCACGCACCAGGTCCACCCCGTACACGAGCTCCGTGACCGGGTGCTCGACCTGAATCCGCGTGTTCATCTCGAGGAAGTAGAAGTCCGTCCCGTTTGGGGCGAGCAGGAACTCGATCGTGCCGGCACCGGTGTAGCCGACGGCTCCGGCGGCGGCGGTTGCGGCTTCGGAAAGACGTCGGCGTAGGGCCGGAGATACAGCGGGCGACGGCGCCTCTTCGATCAACTTCTGGTGCCGGCGCTGGATGCTGCACTCGCGCTCGCCCAGGGCTACGACGCGGCCGTGGCGGTCGGCGAGCACCTGGATCTCGATGTGACGCGGCCGCTCGAGATACTTCTCGACATAGACACTGCCGTCGCCGAACGCCTTCTGCGCTTCGCTGCGCGCCCCCTGGAACGCCGACTCGACCTCGCCCTCGGCGCGCACGAGGCGCATCCCCTTCCCGCCGCCCCCTGCCGCCGCCTTGAGGAGCACCGGATACCCGATCCGTTGGGCCTCGCGCCGCGCATCGCCGGCGTCCCGCAGCGTCGCGGCGCCGCCGGGGACAACGGGGACGCCGGCCGCCTGCATGCGGCGCCGGGCCTCGGTCTTGTCACCCATGGCCCGGATTGCGCTCGCCGGCGGTCCGATGAACACCAGGCCCGCTTCGACGCACGCGTCGGCAAACGCGGCGCGCTCCGACAGGAATCCATAGCCCGGATGGATCGCCTGGCACCCCGTGCTCTTCGCGGCGGCGATGAGCTTCGGAATGTTGAGGTAGGAGTCAGCGGCGGGCGCGGGGCCCAGCAGCACCGCCGTGTTCGCGGCACGCACGTGCGGCGAGAGCCGATCGGCTTCCGAGTACACGGCGACCGCCGCGAGGCCTTCTTCGTGGCAGGCGCGAATGATGCGCAGAGCGATTTCGCCGCGGTTCGCGACGAGGACCCGCTTGATCAACACCCCACTTCGGCCTTGATCCCGAACGTCCCGAGGGGCCGGCACAGCGCCGACGTGAGGTCGGCCGCCTGTTTGTACAACGTGATCGCCGCGGCGCTCCACGTGTCATGTTGGTCGATCGCGAGCTTCAACGCCGCGAACACGAAATCCTCGGCGGGCACCCGGTCGTTCTTGGACTCCTTCCCCGCCACCCAGACGAGGGGCCGAGTGTTCCAGCGCACCTTGGGACGCAGCTCGGGCGCGCGCGCGAATCCCACGCTGGCGCACAGCGGGCCCCCGCGCCGGTCGGCCAGCGCCGGCAGCGCCGAACCCCGCTGGCGCGCTTCCCGCAGGATGCGATTGCGCAACACGGAGTCGCCGGTCCAGGCGGCGAGTGGCACGATCAAGAGATCGGGTCGCAACCCGCGCGCGAAGCGCATGTACCACGCCGCATAGGTGTCGGTTTCGTTGGCGGTCAGCAGGACGCCGCGGCGCGGACAGGCGCGCAGCAGGTTCTCGCCCAACTCTTCCAGGACCGGCGGCAATCGCAGCGCTTCCGGAAGACCATGCCAAGTCGTCGTGGCCCCTTCAACGCCGTCCGCCTCCCAGGCGAGCAGCGCTTTTTGTCCCCACAGGTACACCCGGAACACGAGGGCCGAATCGGCGGTGCGCGTGCCGCGCCCGTAACCCGCGGCGCGCGCGAACGCCAGCTCGGCAGTGTCGATGACCGCGCGCGCCCATCCGGTATCGGCCGGCTGTGCGCGATGCGCATGGAAGGTGCCCACGGCCTGCACGTAGGCCCTTCCCACCTCGAGCCACGCCTCGGCGTCGGTCGAGTCGGCGGCGATGCGCGCCCAGACGGCGGCGCGCACCGAGTCGGCCGGCGCCGGCGCCTGTAGCGTCAGCACCAGAGCCGCCTTATAGAGGAATATTCCCATGCTTCTTTGACGGATTCCGATCGCGTTTGGTGGCGAGCGTGGTCAACGCTTCGATGAGCCGGGGGCGCGTGTCCCGCGGGTCGATGATGTCGTCCAGATACCCGCGCGCCGCCGCCTGGTAGGGGTGAGCGAACTTGTCCCGATATTCGTTCGCCTTCTCTTCCGTCGCTTCGTCCTTATAGAGGATCTCCACTGCGCCCTTGGGTCCCATGACCGCGATCTCGGCGGTGGGCCAGGCGACGTTGTAGTCGCCGCGCACGTGCTTCGAGTTCATGACGTCGTAGGCGCCGCCGTACGCCTTGCGCGTGATCACCGTCAGCTTGGGCACCGTCGCCTCGCAGTAGGCGTAGAGCAGCTTGGCGCCGTGCTTGATGATGCCGCCGTGCTCCTGCGCCACGCCGGGGAGGAATCCCGGCACGTCCTCGAAGGTGACCAGCGGGACATTGAAGGCGTCACAGAACCGAATGAAGCGCGCACCCTTCTGTGAGGCCGCGATGTCCAGCACGCCGGCGAGGTTCGATGGTTGATTGGCGACGATTCCCACGGGCCGCCCGCCCAGCCGCGCGAAGCCGGTCAGCAGATTCCCCGCGTAGTCGCGCTGGACCTCGAAGAACGTCCCGCCATCCACCACGCGGCGGATCACGTCGTGCATGTCGTACGGCTTGGCCGGTTCGTCCGGCACGATGTCGAGCAGCTCCTCGTCGCGGCGGTCCGACGGATCGTCGGAAGGGCGGACGGGCGGATCGTCCAGGTTGTTGGAGGGCAGGTACGAGAGGAGCGTGCGAACCGCCGTCAACGATTCCAGCTCGGAGTCGTGCACGAAGTGCGCGACGCCCGACGTGCCGCCGTGGACATCGGCGCCGCCAAGGCGCTCGAAGTCGACCTCCTCGTGTGTGACCGTCTTCACCACACTCGGTCCCGTGACGAACATGTAGGAGATGCCGCGTACCATGAACACAAAGTCGGTGATGGCGGGGCTGTACACCGCGCCGCCGGCGCAGGGTCCGAGGATCGCGCTGATCTGCGGCACGACGCCGGAGGCGAGCGTGTTGCGCAAGAAGATGTCGGCGTAGCCGCCGAGCGACACGACGCCCTCCTGAATGCGGGCGCCCCCGGAATCGTTGAGGCCGATGACGGGAGCACCGTTCCGCACCGCCAGGTCCATCACCTTGCAGATCTTCTCCGCGTGCGCCTCCGACAGCGACCCGCCGAACACGGTGAAGTCCTGCGAGTAGACGTACACGATGCGCCCCTCGACCCGCCCCCACCCCGTGACCACGCCGTCGCCCAGAATCTTTTGTTCGGCGAGCCCGAAGTCCGTGGCACGGTGGGTGACGAAGCGATCCAGCTCGACGAACGAGCCCGGGTCGAGCAGCACATCGAGCCGCTCGCGGGCCGTCATCTTGCCTTTTTGGTGCTGGGTCGCGATGCGCTCGGCGCCGCCGCCTTGCTCGGACTCGGCGCGCTTCTGCTGCAGCAACTCCAACTTTTCTCGCATGCTCATGCCGCAAAGATAGACGCCTAGACGCCGAGTCGCCTAGCGGTGCACAGTGAAAAAAGGGTCAGGAATGCTTCTCCTGACCCCTCACTCCTTGTACCCGCTAGGCGTCTGTGCGTCTAGGCGTCTAGCTGTGGGTCGTCCGGCGGCGGTGGCGGCGCCGGGGTCGGCGGGATGATATCCCCCGCCGGGAATCCCGTCGCGGCCAGCACGATCCGATGATGGATCGGGTCGACCTCGAGCACCTTCAACTCCACCGCCTGCCCTTCCTTCACGGCGTCGGCGGGGGCCGAGATGTCCGGAATGCCGAGCTGCGACATCGGAATGAAGCCTTCGATGTCGTTGCCGAGATCGACGACCACACCCTTGTCCATCAGCCGCATGACGCGGCCGCGCAGCTCGGTGCCCACCGGGTACGTCTCGCCGATGCGCAGCCACGGATCCTCCTGCGCCTGCTTCAAGCCCAGCGAGATGCGCTTGTTTTCGGCGTCGACGTTCAGGATCAGCACGTCCACCTCATCGCCCTTCTTCACGACTTCGGACGGATGCTGCACGCGCTTGGTCCACGACATGTCGGAGATGTGGATCAGCCCGTCGATCCCCGGCTCGATTTCGACGAACGCGCCGAACGAGGTGAGATTGCGGACCTTGCCGCGCAGGCGCGTGCCCACCGGATACCGCTGGGGCAACGCCATCCACGGATCCTGCTCCGTCTGCTTCATGCCGAGCGAGACCTTCTCCTCGCTCTCGTCGACCTTCAGCACCACTGCCTCGATCGATTCGCCGATCGACACGAGCTTCGACGGATGCCGCACGTTGCGGGTCCAGCTCATCTCGGAGATATGGACGAGGCCTTCGATGCCGGGCTCGAGCTCGACGAAGGCGCCGTAATTCGTGATCGACACAACTTTCCCCTGCACGCGCGTGCCGACGGGATACTTGGCGGCGACGTTTTGCCAGGGATAGGTCTGCAGCTGCTTCAGGCCGAGCGAGATGCGCTCGCGCTCCCAGTCGATGTCGAGGACCTTCACCTCGAGCTCCTGGCCGATCTGCACCATTTCGGACGGGTGCGACACGCGGCCGTAGCTCATGTCGGTGATGTGCAGCAAGCCGTCCACACCGCCCAGGTCGATGAAGGCGCCGAAGTCGGTGATGTTCTTCACGACGCCTTTGCGCACCTGGGTGACCGACAGCTCCTTCATCAGGACGTCGCGCTTGGTCTTGCGCTCGGCCTCGAGCAGCACGCGGCGCGAGACGACGATGTTGCGGCGCCGCTTGTTCAGCTTGATGATCTTGAACTCGAAGCTCTGCCCGAGCAGCTCGTCGATGTTCGGGACGCGGCGCAGGGCGATCTGGCTCCCCGGCAGGAACGCGTCCACTCCCATCAGGTCGACGACGACGCCGCCCTTGATCTTTTTGACGAGCGTCCCGCTGACGCCTTCGTCCTTCTCGTGCGCTTCGCGGATCTTTTCCCAGACCCGCATGAAGTCGGCTTTCTTCTTCGAGAGGACGACGGCGCCTTCCTGGTCCTCCAGGTGCTCGAGGAAGACCTCGATCTCGTCGCCTTCCTTGAGGCTCTTGGGATCCTTGAACTCGTCGATCGAGACGGCACCCTCCGACTTGAACCCGACGTCGAGAATGACGGCCGTGTCGGTCACGCGCAGCACGCGCGACTTGACGATTTCGCCTTCTTCGATGTTCGAGAGCGTGCCCTCGTACAGCTCGGTCATTTTCGCGATCTCGTCGGACGAATACTCCTCGTCGAGACCGGCACGGACACGCAGAACGGAGTGGGTGGTCTTTCGGGCGGGGCGCTCTTCTTCGGAATCCTCTACGTCTCTGTCTTTTTCTTCTACCAGCATTCGGGACACCGGTTTGGTAATGGGTTTGAGGTTGTCCTCCGGAGCCCTTGTGCTCCGGGGAAGCCGCGAAACCTAGCCGGGGAGCCTGCGCCGCGCCAGTTCAACGACCTGCCGGACCTGTTCTTCCAGTGTCAGGGCCGTGGAATCGAGTAAGACCGCATCGGCGGCGGGCTTCAACGGGGCGACCACCCGCGTCGAGTCGGCCTCGTCCCGGGCCGCCAACGCCCGGCTCTCACGCCGCATCTCGTCGTCCCCAACGGCCCGGCCGCGCTGCGACAGCCGGCGGCGGGCCCGCTCGTCGGGCGTTGCGGTGAGGAAGATCTTGAGGGGCGCGTCGGGAAAGACCACGGTCCCGATATCGCGGCCATCCACCACGACCCCCGACGGATGGTCCGCGGCTGCCTCGCGCTGCCGAGCATTGACCCACGTTCGGACCTCGGGGATTGCCGCGATCTGTGATACATGCCGCGTCACGCGCTCTGAGCGGATCGCTTCCCCCACGTCGACGCCCGCCACCTCAGGCCGGAACGATCCGCCGACGAGCACCAAACGCACGGGCAGCTCCTCGGCAAGGGCCAGGATCCGCTGCGGCGACCACCCTTCGCCGTCCTCCGCCGCCCTCCGCCGCCCTTCGGCGTCGTCCAAAGCCGCCAGCGTCAGCGCCCGATACAACGCCCCCGAATCGAGGTGCGCCCAGCCGAGCTGCTCCGCCACGAGCGCCGCGGTGGAGGACTTGCCGGATGCCGCCGGGCCGTCGATCGCGACCACGCGGAGCATCAACGCAGCATCCTCTTTAGATGTTTGAAGAAGTTGGGATAGCTGATCGCGACCGAGCGCCGCTCGGAGAGCCGGATGTCGGCCCCCGGTACCGTGCCCAGGACCGCGAAAGCCATCGCGAGACGATGATCGGCGGCGGTTTCGACCTTGCCCCGCGGCGGCCGCTCGCTCCCCTCGACGTGCAGGTCGTTGCCCCGCGCCTCGGCGCGGACGCCCACGGCGCGGAGATTCGCGGCGACGAGCTCCAGCCGATTGCTCTCCTTCACGCGCAGCTCGCCGACCTCGCGGAACACCGTTTCACCCCGGGCCCGGCTCGCCAACACCGCCAGGATCGGCACCTCGTCGACGAGCGTCGGAATCTCGGCGGCGGAGACTTCGGTGGCGTTGAGATGCGCCGGCTTGGCGATCAAATCCGCGACTGGTTCACCGCCCTCGTCGCGCAGATTGACGCGGTCCACGCGCGCGCCCATCCGCTGCAGGACGACGAGGTACCCGGTGCGCGTCGGGTTGACGCCGACATTCTCGACCAGGAGCTCGCCCTGCTCCGCCAGCACCGCGGCCGCCACGAGGAACGCGGCGCTCGACGTGTCACCGGCAACGGCGATTTGAAATGGCGGCACGCTGACCGCGGACGGCTGATAGCTGATCACGCTGTCGTGTTCGTGGATCGCCAAGCCGAGGTGCGCAAACAGGCGCTCCGTATGATCGCGCGAGCGATAGGGCTCGCGAATCGTCACGGGCACCCCGCCCGTGAGCCCCGCGAGGAGGAGCGCGCTCTTCACCTGCGCACTGGCGACCGGACTCGTGTAGACGAGGCCGCGCAGCCGGCCGCCGCGAATGGTCAGGGGCAGCCCGTCTCCTCGCTCCTCGATCCTGGCTCCCATTTGTTTTAGGGGCTCGGTGACTCGACGCATCGGGCGGCGGCGCAACGACGCGTCACCCGTCAGCGTCGCCGCGAAGCGTTGGCCGGCAAGGATGCCAAGCATGAGTCGAGCGGTGGTACCCGAGTTGCCGCAATTCAATCGGGAGTCGGGAGCCAGGAGCCGGGAGCTCGAAACCCGGACTCCCGACTCCTGAATCCTCGAGATGTCCGCACCCAGCTGGCGTAACACGCGCGCGGTGCTCTTCACGTCGGCGCCCGTGAGGAGACCCGAGATCTCACTCTTGCCGCGCGCGAGCGCCGCAAGCATCAGCGCGCGGTGTGAGATGCTCTTGTCACCCGGCGGGCGGACGGTGCCCTGAACCTTCACGGCTCGACTCGACGCCGCCACTCCGCGGCCTTCGTGAGCCACCCGGTGAGTGCCGGCCCGTCCCCCGCCTCGAGGGCGCGCTCGACGGCGCCGAGGGGCTCTTCCAGCGCGCGCAGCGCCGGGAGCACCTCGTCCCGGTTCATTAATAGGATCTCGGTCCACAGGCCGGGGTCGCCGGCGGCGAGGCGTGTCGTGTCCAGCGCCCCGGGGCCCAACGACGCGCCGGGCGGCGTGGCGCGCGCGAGGAACTGCGCCAGGAGCGACGCGACCACCTGCGGCACATGACTCGTGGCGGCGAGCTGCGCGTCGTGACCGGCGGCGTCGAGCGTGACGACATGCGCGTCGAGGACTGCCTCCCAGAAATGGGCCATCTCGCGCGCGGCGCTCTCGCCACCGGGGGCGGCGCACGGCGTCACATAGACCACCGCGCCGCGAAACATGTCGCTGCGCGAGGCCTCGAAGCCGCGCCGGTGCGTCCCGGCCAGCGGATGGCTCCCCGCGAACGTCGCCCCCAACCCGAGGCGTTCGGCGAGCGCCACGATCGCCCGCTTCACGGAGCCGACGTCGGAGACGAGCGCGCCCGGGCGCAGGTGAGGCGCCAGGGCTTCGAGCTGGGTCAGATTCGCGGCGGGAGGTGCGGCGAGGATCAGGAGGTCGGCGGCGCCCGCCACGTCGACGGCCTTGGGCGGCGCGTCGTCGAGCGCACCCTGCTGCGCGGCGGCGGCCCGCTCCGACGGCTCCGGGGACCACCCGACGACCTTGGCCACGCCAGCCAGTTTCGCCTGACGGGCGATGGAGCCGCCGATGGCGCCGAGGCCGATGACGCCGAGGGTATTGGGCCGCACGGGCTGGAAGCTACACGGCGCCCGCATATTATGGAGCCCCATGCGTGCGGCCCCGAGCATCACGCGCCTCTTCGCGGCGACGTTCATCGCCGTGGCCCTCGTCGGTCTCGTCACTCAGATCGCGACGTGGCGCAGCGCGCGCGGCACGCAGACCGCGATGGTCGAGCTGGCACAACGCCTCGACCAGCTGCAACGGCTGAGCCCGTCGCCCGAGCTGGCCGCGCGGGTGGCGGAGCTGGAGGATCTCGCCGTCGACGCGGGCGACGACGCCGTGCAGGCGGCGGTCGCCGCGACGGTGTTGTTCGTCGCGATGCTCACGGTCCTCGGGCTCGGGTTCTGGTACAACCGCCGCCGGCTGGCGGCGCCCTTCGGTCGCGTCGTCTCGGCGCTCGAGCGCGTCGCCGAAGGCCACTACGCGGAGCGCGTCCCCGAGGATCAGCCCGACGAGTTCGGCGCCATCGCCCGCGGCGTGAACCGCATGGCGGCGACGCTGGCGTGGCGTGAGGGGATGCACGAGTACCTCGCGCAGCTGCTCGCGGCGCTCAACCTCCCTCCCGACGATGCCGCGAGCGGCCTGTCCCAGGCCCTGGGAGTGATCGCCGGCGCCACGAAGGCCACGGGGATCGCGCTGTACCAGCCCAGCTACGACACGAACGAGTGGGTCGCGACGGCGGCGCGGGGCCTCGAGCCCCGTCCCGTGTCGCGCACGACGATGCGCACCATCATCGGCGACGCCGACCAGGCCATTCACTATCACGGCGAGGGTGCGAACCCCATCC
>DATHDT010000434.1:0-2191 GCA_035318905.1 Gemmatimonadales bacterium
CGCCGGTAGCCGCGCCACCAGCTCCTCCACGAACAACTTGCCACCGCCACGCGTCGCGGCGCGCGCATCGACGATGATGAGGTCGAACCCGCCGCGCTGGGCCAGCTCGAGCGCGTGCTGCGGATTGTGCGCGACCTCCACCTCGTGGCCATCTCGTCCGAACAACGCCTTGACCATGCGCCGCACGGCCAGGTCGTCGTCGACCAGCAGCACCGTGCGCTTGGCGTGCGGGAGTGCTGGTGCCGGGGGCCGGATCCGCGGGGCGGGGGCGCTCGCGTCGGCGGGCACGGGGGGCAGATCTACGCGGAACGCCGCGCCGCCGGTCGAGGGGCGCTCGACCGTAATCCGGCCGCCGTGGTTCTCGACGATCGTGTAGGTGATCGAGAGGCCGAGGCCCGTCCCTTTCCCGGGCTCCTTGGTCGTGAAGAACGGCGTGAACACGTTCTGCGCCACGACGTCGTTGATCCCGGGGCCCGTATCCGCCACCCGCAAATGCACCAGGTCATCGGACCATGTCGAGACCGTGATGGAGCGCGGGAGACCGGGCCGGTTCTCCGCCACCGCCTGGGCCGCATTCGTGAGCAGGTTCAACGCGACCTGCTGCAGGCTGTGGAGGTCGCCGAGGACGTGGGGGAGGGCAGGCCGCAAGTCACGGTGCACCTCGACGTCCGCGATTTTCAGGTCGTACTCCATCAGCTGCAGCGTCCGCTGGATCACGTCGTTCAGGTCCACGGGCGAGCGCTCCGCGGGCTCCTTGCGTGCGAACGTCAACAGGTTGCGCACGATGCGGCCGGCTCGCTCCGCTTGCTCGTGGATCACCTTGAGGTGGCCGCGGTCCTTTTTCGAGATCTCTTTCTGCTCGAGCAGAAACTCCGAGAGACCCGCGATCGACGTGAGCGGGTTGTTCAGCTCGTGCGCGACGCCGGAGACGAGTTGCCCGACGGCGGCCAGTTTCTCACTCTGAATCAGCTGCGTCTCCATCACCCGCTGATCCGTGACGTCTTCGACCAGGACGACGACGCTCTGGTCCTGCGTCGCGCTCGGGATGCTGGCCGCGTTCACGCGCATCGTGCTGCCGAGGCGCTCGGAGCGGGCGACGAGGGCAGGGGGGTGCTCGCCGCGCCGGGCCGCGTCGAGCAACCCCATCAGTGCGTGGGACTTGCCGATTAGGGCCTCGCACAGATGGCTCCCGATGACGGCCGGGAGCGGACTGCCGAGCAGGGCGGCGAGCGAGCGGTTGGCGCGGCGTACGCGTCCTTCCCCATCCACGACCGCGATGCCCTCGCTCAGCGCGTCGAAGGCCGTCTCCCACTGCTCTTTGGCCCGGCGCACCATCTCGAAGAAGCGCGCGTTGGCGATGACGACCGCCGCGTGCGTCGCGAGCGTGGAGAGCAGGCGCAGATCGTCGGAGACGAACACGCCCTCGCGCGGATCGGCGATCACGAGCGTGCCGATGACCACGCCGTGTGCCCGCAGCGGCACCGCCGCGGCGGCGCTGGCCTCAACGTCGCCGACGAGACGCATCGGCTCACCGCCCGAGTTACGGACCAGTTCCAAATGCTCTCGGCTGATGGAACGGGCCACGAGCCCCGGGTCATCGGCCGCGATCGTTCGGCCGCGCAGCGACGCGAGCGTTCCTTCGCTCGCGGCGACGCGCAGCACATCGATCGGCGCCTCGCCCGCGAGTGCCAGCAGCGCGCCCTGGGCGTCGAGGAAGCGCACGGCGTAGCGCACCACCTGCTCAACGATGCGGTCGAGCTCGAGCGAATCCGAGAGGACGTACGACAGCTCCTGGAGGGAGAACAGCTCCGAGAGGCGGCGGTTCAGCTCCTCGGCCGCGCGGCGCCGCTCGCGCTCCGACCGCAGGAGGCGCACCCATAAGCGCCACAACGCCACCGCGAGCGTGAGGGTCACGACGCCGACGATGGCGGGCACGATCGGGTGTTGGAAGAGGGATTCCACGATGGAGCAAATTACCGTATGGTCCCTGTAAATGAAAACGGTCGTGCTCCTGAGCCTCACCGTTGCGTGCAGCGGCGTGGCGCCGGATCCCATGGTCTCCCGGGCCTGGCCGGCCGTGGGGACGACGATGTCGGCCGCCGCCTGGGGCGCCGACACCACTCGCTTGGGCCGGGCCCTCGACGCCGTGCGTGACACGCTCGACCGGCCCGGCCATGTGGCCGCCGTCGAT
>DATHDT010000435.1:0-3213 GCA_035318905.1 Gemmatimonadales bacterium
CGACCAGCTCACCGCCGCGGCGATGGAGCGGTCGGCATTGAAGGCGGCGGCGGCTTGAAAGGCGTCCTGGGTGAACTTGAATTCCACGTCGCCCGGCTGCAGCCCCCCGTCGATCAGCGCGTTCAGGAGGAAGTAGTGCGACGGCGAGTTCTGGGCCAGGACGACCGTCTTGCCGCGCAGGTCGGCGATGGAGCGAACGTTCTGACGCACGACGATGCCGTCGCCGCCGTTGGAGTAGTCGATTTGCTGGAACACGCGCGGCATCGTCCGCGAGTCCTTGCGCAGCTGTTCGACGAACAGGGGGACCATGTCGAGGGTCGCCCACCCGATGTGCACGTTGCCGGCGGCGTACGCGTCCCGCATCGCGACCGGATCGTCGATCAGGACCAGCTCGACGCGGAAGTCCTGCCCGCCCGGCGTATGCCACACCTTGCCCGCCGCGAAGCCGTTATTGGCGTAGATGATCGGCGCCCACCCGGCCCACACGTTCAGCGCGACGCGCACCGTCCGGTTGACCAGCGGTTTGTAGTTCGAGATGCCGCGCACGGGCGGCAGGCGCGTGGCCGCGACGTACGAGTATTCCTTCTTGGTCGTGACCGCGCCGGTGTCGCTCGCCTCGATCCCCGACTGCGGCAGGTCGCCCGGACTGACGGTGCCGGTGGCATCGCCGCCGACGCTGCCCTTGAAACGGTGCACGCCCAGGTAGACCAAGCCGGCCACGACGAGCAGCAGGGCGAAGTAGAACGGGGCCTTCGGTCTTCCGTTAGCCATCGGTCGCGCCTCCGGAGCGGGTCCAGTCATGGGTTACGCGCGGTTCTTGTCGGTGGCGGGACCGAGATTCTTGTCGGTCTCGACCACGGGGGTCGTCTCCGGGGACTTGAGGCCCAGCTCCACCTCGTACTGCTGCAGCGTGTCCTCGGCCAGCTGATCCTCCATACGCTCCTGGGCCTTGATCTCGGCGACGCCGCGCGACGAGAGGTCCGCGGCGACGCGCACCTTGCCGCGATTGGTGTCGATTTTCTGCTGAATGATCTGCTCGATCTGACCGAAGTCCGTCGTCACGTCGAAGTTCAAATCGCCCGCGATGCGCGCGATCTCCGCTTCCGCGGCGGTCATCTTGAGGTCCGCGTTGTAGCGCTGAATCTTGTCGCGCACGTCCGCGAGCTGCTTGTTCGCGTACTGGATCTTCTTCAGGTTGTTCTCGTACGCCTCTTCGTGCATCTTCAGTTGCTCTTGGTTCGTCACCAGGTCGGTCTCGGTCTTCTTGAGCTGGACCGCGAACTTCGCGGCCGTCGTCCGGTCCCCCGCCTTCAGGTACGCCTTCACCTCCGCCTTCAGGCGATCGACTTGCGTCTTGCCCATGGTCACCTGGCGCGCCACCCGTTCGACCAGGCCGCGGTACAGCTCCAGGCCCTTGCGGCCTTCCTGCAGCTGCTCCACGGAGCGGTCGTATTCCAGCTGCATGATCGCGATCGGGTCACGCTCCCACATGGCGTTCGCAATTCTATTAAAGAACGCCTGGATCACGGTAAAGAATTTCCGGAAGATCATCGCGCAGTCCTCTTGAAGACAACATCAATCAGCATCCGCCGGGCCTAGAGTCAAGGCCTTATCTTTGAGCGCCGTGGCCCAGCCCGTTCTCGTCGCCGCCGAACTCCGGAACCTGCTCGAGCCCGCCCAGCTCGACGGGCTCGACGTGACGTGGCTCCCGGCCGACCAGCCGATCGCGAGGGGGAACTGGGTCGCCGTCGTGCCCCTGCTGTCGCGCTGGGTGGGCGGCACCGAGCTGAAACACCTCCCCAACCTCCGCATCGTCGCCAACTGCGCCGTGGGATACGACAACGTCGACCTCGTTGCGGCGGAGATGCGGAAGGTGATCGTCACCAACACACCCGATGTGCTCACCGACGCCACCGCCGACCTCACCTGGACCCTGATCCTCGCGTGCGCGCGGCGCATCGTCGAAGCGATCGATCTGGTGCGCAGCGACCGGTGGCTGGGGTGGCATCCGGAGCTGCTGCTCGGCGTCGAGCTGCGCGGAAGGACGCTGGGGCTGTTCGGGGCGGGCCGGATCGGCCAGGCCGTGGGCCGCCGCGCTGTCCCCTTCGGGTTGCGGATCATCTACGCCGCGCGCACGCCGAAACCCGAGTTTGAGCACGAAACGGGAGCGACGCGCGGGGACTGGAGCCGCCTCCTCGGGGAGAGCGACATCCTGACCCTCCACGCGCCGTCGACACCCGAAACCAAGGGCATCATCAACAGCGAAACGCTCAGTCGCATGAAGCCGGGCGCAATCCTCGTGAACACCGCGCGCGGAGACCTGATTCGAGAAGAGGCGCTGGCGATCGCGCTGGAAGGAGGGCGCCTCGGCGCCGCCGGCTTGGACGTCTATACCGAAGAGCCCACCATCCACCCACGCCTCCGCGCCGCGCCGCGCACCGTGCTCCTGCCGCATATCGGGAGCGCCACGCACGACACGCGCCGCAAGATGGCGGCGATTGCCGTCGCCAACGTGCAGGCCGTGCTTCGTGGCCAGCCCCCTTTGACCCCGGTCTATCGCTAGGTACCTTTAGCACTCGAAATGCCCCCCAACTCAAGGCCATCAGACCGCACCACGCTCCTCGACGCCCGCGCGATGTCGCGGGCGTTGCAGCGTATGGCGGTCGAAGTCGCGGAGCTGACGCACGGCCCGTCGGACCTGGTGCTCATCGGCATCCAGCGGCGCGGCGTCGAGCTGGCCGAGCGCCTCGCCAAACTCATCGAGAAAGACGAAGGCATCGTGGTCGCGCGCGGCGCGCTCGACATCACGCTGTACCGGGACGACCTCGAGACCGTGGGGCCGAAGCCGGTCATTGGGGAGACGCGGCTGCCGGTCGATCTCACCGACAAGCACGCCGTCATCGTGGACGATGTGCTGTACACCGGTCGGACGGTGCGGGCGGCGCTCGACGAGCTGGCCGACTTTGGACGCCCCAAGCGCATCTCCTTGTGCGTGCTCATCGACCGCGGCGGCCGCGAGCTGCCGATCCAGGCCGACGTGGTCGGTCAACAGGTCAAGACGGGACCCGGCGAACGGGTCGAGGTACAAGTTGAAGAGCTGGACGGCCGAGACCAGGTGGACCTGGTCCGATGACGATCTCGCTCGGGAAGGATCTCATCGGGCTCGAGCACATGACGCCCGAGCAAATCCGCCTGATCCTCGACACCGCCGAG
>DATHDT010000436.1:0-2996 GCA_035318905.1 Gemmatimonadales bacterium
TTCCTCGATCTGCGCGACCGTGACGGCATCGTGCAGGTGGCGCTCGGTCCCGGATGGGCGCCCGCTGCGGCGCTCTCCGCCGCCCAAGGGCTCGGCAGCGAAACGGTGGTCGTCGTGGACGGCGAAGTCGTCGCGCGTCCGGCGGCGATGAAGAACGCCGACCTCGCCACCGGCGACGTCGAAGTGCACGCCACGGCGATCCAGATCGTCGGGCCCGCGGAAACGCCGGCGATTCCGGTCGCCCGCGGTAAGACCGAGGAGCTCGCCGCCGAGGAGCTGCGGCTCAAGTACCGCCACCTCGACCTGCGGCGTCCGGAGCTCCAGGCGAATCTGATCCTCCGTCACCGGCTGCTGCAGCGGGCGCGGCGCACCCTCTCCGAGCTCGACTTCCTCGAGATCGAGACGCCGATCCTCACGAAGCCGACCCCCGAAGGGGCGCGGGACTACCTCGTTCCGTCGCGCGTCCACCCCGGCGAGTTCTACGCGCTGCCGCAGTCGCCGCAGATCTACAAGCAGCTGCTCATGGTGGCCGGGTTCGACCGCTACTTCCAGATCGCGCGCTGCTTCCGCGATGAGGACCTGCGCTTCGATCGCCAACCCGAGTTCTCCCAGATCGACATCGAGGCCGCCTTCGTCGGGCAGGAAGACGTGCTCGGGTTCGTCGAGGTGGTGCTGGTCGCATTGTGGGACGAGGCCGGTCACACCATTCCGCGCCCGTTCCCGCGCATGCAGTGGCGCGATGCGATGGAGCGGTACGGGACCGACAAGCCCGACCTGCGCTACGACTTCCCGATCGCCGACTGGACCGCGCAGGTCCAGCCGCTTGGCGTCCCCTTTTTCCAGGGTGGATTGAAGGACGGCGCGCGCGTTCGCGGCATTGCGGTGACCGGTGGCGGCGCGCTGTCACGCAAGGACGTGGATCAACTCGCGGAGACCGCCAAGGCGGCGGGCGCAACCGGGCTCGCGTGGGTCAAGCGCCAGGGCGACCAGGTGTCGGGTTCGGTGGGCAAGCATTTCAGCACCGACGCGCTCGGCGCCATCGGCGTGAAGGATGGCGACGCCGCCCTGATGACCGTCGGTCCCGATCGTCTGACGTCCCCGGCGCTCGACAAGGTGCGCCAGGACGTGATCCGGCGCCTCGCGCCGCGGCCCAAGGCGGCGCATGCGTTCTGCTGGGTCGTCGACTTTCCGTTGTTCGAGCCCGACCCCGAGAGCGGTCAGCCCGTGTTCGCCCATCATCCGTTCACGTCGCCGCATCCCGACGACGTCGCGAAGCTCGACCGCGAGCCCTTCGCGTGCCGGGCGCTGCACTACGACGCCGTCTACAACGGCCACGAGCTCGGCTCGGGCTCGATCCGCATTACCGATCCGGTGGTGCAGCGGAAAGTCTTCACCCATTTGGGCCTGTCGCCGGCGGAGATCGATGCCCGGTTCGGTTTCCTGCTCGGCGCGCTGGCCGCCGGCGCGCCGCCGCACGGCGGCTTCGCCATCGGGTTCGACCGGACGACGATGTTGATCGCGGGGGCCACGAGTCTGCGCGACGTGATCGCATTCCCAAAAACGACGGCGGCTCGCGCCCTGTTCGAGGGCGCACCGGCGCCCGCACGCGACGCCGATTTGGCCGCGCTGCACATCCGGGTGGTGTCATGAGCGACGTGATCCAACGCCTCTCCGTGGAGGGGGTGGACCCGCTGGCGCTCGCCGGCGTGAACGACCGCAACCTGCTCGAGCTGTCGAAACGGCTCGGCGTGCGCGTTTCGCTCCGGGGCGACAACCTGTCGCTCGCGGGATCCGCCGAAGCGGTGGAGCGCGCCCTCCCGGTGGTGCAGGCGCTCGTGGACCTGGCCCGCATGGGCGGGGGCGAGACGCTCGACGTACACGACGTGGAGCGCGTCATGGCGGACGAAGCGCACGGCGTGCTGGGTCGTTCCCACGACGGCGAGGTGAAGATCATCCTCCCGGGGCTGCGTCGCGTGATTCAGCCGAAGACCGCCGGACAGCGGACCTACCTCCAGACGATCGCCCAACACGACATCGTGATCGGGATCGGGCCCGCCGGAACGGGGAAGACCTATCTCGCGGTGGCGGCCGCCGTGGACGCGCTGTCGCGGAAGCGGGTGCGCCGGATCATCCTGGCGCGGCCGGCGGTCGAAGCGGGCGAGAACCTCGGATTCCTCCCCGGCGACCTCCAGGACAAGGTCGATCCCTACCTGCGACCGCTGTACGACGCGCTCGAGGACATGATGCCGCGCGAACGGGTGCAGAAAGCGATCGAGACGCGGACGATCGAGATCGCGCCCCTCGCGTACATGCGCGGGCGCACGCTGTCGGATGCGTTCGTCATCCTCGACGAAGCGCAGAACGCGACGGGGATGCAGATGAAGATGTTCCTGACGCGCCTGGGCGTGAATTCGCGTGCGGTAATCACCGGCGACAAGACCCAGATCGACCTCCCCAACCGCGAGGACTCCGGTTTGTTGCAGGTGGAGCGGATTCTGCCCGGGATCGAGGGCATCGGGTTCTGCTATCTCGATGATTCGGACGTGGTCCGGCATCGGCTGGTCCGGGACATCATCCGGGCGTACGCCGAGGACGCGCAGGGTTGAAATGAAACTCCCCACGCGGGAACAGGTGCGCTACCACGGCGCGCGGTGGGTGTGGGTGTTCCTCCTCGCCGCCCTCGCCAACCTCGCCTTCCCATCGAGTGCCGCCGACGTCGCCCCGCTGCTCGAGCCCGGGGCGCGGACGGAGCGGGAAATCATCGCGCCCTTCAACTTCGTCGTGAACAAGTCGGAGGATGAGCTGCAGCGCGAAGCGGAGGAGCTCGCCGCCTCGGCCAAGCCGATCTACGAGTTCCGGCAGCGGACCTACGACTCGAGTGCGACCGCCGCCCGCGCGTTCTTCGACGCGGCGGACGCCGCGGTGGAGCAGGGGCCCCAGGCGATCATGCGCGCCGCCCAGGAGTTCGGCGTCGCTGTCACGCTCCCCGAGGCGGC
>DATHDT010000437.1:0-3062 GCA_035318905.1 Gemmatimonadales bacterium
GAATTGAAGCACCTGAGGCAGGTTGCACGTCGGATCGACGACGCCCGTCTCGGCCCAGCCGACGACCTGTCCGCGAGCGTTGACTCCTGTCGCGAAACTCTGCTCGCCGCCCAGCGTCGGCATCGCGGTCATCGTGCCGTCCCAGAAAAAACCGCGGCATACATGACCTGTTACGGAAGGAAGGAACGCGGTACAGCTCCACTCCTCGTTCAGCGTATCGGGCGCGGCCAGCTCGGTGATCCCGGCGACGAGTCCGTTGTTCGAGACGCCCGGCCACTGGACGATGCTGTTGGGGCCACCGAGCGTGCCGAGCGTATCGAGCGAGTTGTTGCGCCAGATCGCGGCGACGCGCGTCGCGTTGCCGGGGCGATTCACGAAGCCCACGATCCAACCGCTGTTCGAGATCCCGGAGGGGCGATTGCGAGACCCGCCGAGGGTCGGCAGGTACGCGACCGAGTAGCGCGGGCCGGTTTCAGCGGCGGTGGGGAGATGCACGCGCGCGTCGAAGGGGGGCGTGACCTGTGGTTCGTAACTACACGCGCCGAGGGTAGTGATAAGCAGGACCGACGACAAGGGACGCATACGCGCCTCCGGTAGGGGTTACGCGAAACCGTACCGAGGAGGCCAGCGCGTGTCGTGCCGCAATCGGACCTGGAAAACGAAGGAGATTCGGGGGCCGGAAACGGCGGAATCACTCCCCACCCCTTCCCGTTCCCACTCTGAAGAGTGGGCCCGGTGAATCACTGCGCCTTAGGCGCAGTGTCGTATCGGGCCCACGCTTACAGCGTGGGTACGGTGGGGGTTACTATCCCGGGTCCCGATTTCCGAACGGTGCCATGCCGCCCCAGCCGCCACGCCCGTACATCCTCGACGAGACGACCTGGAAAACCGTGAAGGACACCCGCTACGAGGTCGCGGTCCTGCCCTGGGGCGCCACTGAGGCGCACAACTACCACCTGCCCTACACCACCGACAACATCGCGACGGAGCGGATCGCGGCGCTGGCGGCGGAATATGCGTGGGAACGCGGGGCAAAGGTTGTGGTCCTGCCGACGGTGCCCTTCGGCGTAAACACAGGACAGCTCGACATTCCGCTCACGGTGAACATGAATCCCAGCACGCAGGCGCTGGTGCTGCGCGACGTCGCCGCGTCGCTCGCGGGCCAGGGGATCAAGAAGCTCGTCGTGATGAACGGGCACGGCGGCAACGACTTCCGGCAGATGATTCGCGAGCTGCAGGGCGCAGTGACGTTGTTCATTTGTACGGTGAACTGGTACCAGTCCGTGGACCTGAAGCAGTTCTTCTCAGACCTTGGCGACCACGCAGGGGAGATGGAGACCAGCGTCTTGATGCACCTGACGCCGGAGTTGGTGCGGCCCCTCGCCGAAGCGGGCCCGGGGCGTGCGCGCGGCTTCAAGATCGCCGCGTTGCGAGAAAAGTGGGCCTGGGCGCCGCGGCTCTGGCGCCAGGTGACCGACGATACGGGCGTCGGCAATCCGGCCGCAGCGACGGCGGAGAAGGGCCGCAAGTACGTCGAGGCAGTCACTGAAGAGATTGGCGGCTTCCTGGTGGAGCTCGCCAAGGCGAAAACGGCAGAGATGTACGAGTGACCGGGGACTTCGACCCCCTCCCTCAGCAACGACTCGCGATCGAAGCGCCCCTCGGCCCCGTCCTCGTGGTCGCGGGCCCCGGCGCCGGCAAGACCTTCTGCCTCACGCGGCGCGTCGACTACCTCGTCACGAAACTCGGCCCAACTACGATCGACCCGGCGCGGATCTGCGCCGTCACGTTCACCAACAAAGCCGCTGAAGAGATCGTCGCCCGCCTGAAGCACGACATCACGCGCGGCACCATCCACGCTCTTTGCCTCGGCATCCTGCGTGAGTTCACGGAGGCGGCGGGGCTCCCGAACGGCTTCGGCGTAGCCGACGAACCCTACCAGCACGGCGTCCTCTCCCGACTCAAGATTCGCAAGGAGCGCCGCGGCGGGGTGCTCGTCCGCTTCGGGCTGCACCGCTCGGTGGACTACCGCCTCACCGCCGAAGACGCCTCGCTCTACCGCGAGTACACGTCGTACCTCGCGCGCCGGCACATGGTCGATTTCGATGACTTGATCGCCAAGACGGCGGCGCTCCTCAAGAACCGCGGCGACGTCGCCGATACGCTCGCGGCGCGGTGGGACTATCTGCTCGTGGATGAGTTCCAGGATGTGAACGCACTCCAGTACGAGATTCTCAAGCGCCTGGCGCTGCCGCACGGCAACTTCTTCGCGGTGGGCGACGACGAGCAGTCGATCTTCTCCTGGACGGGGGCCGATCCGCAGGTGCTGGAGCGCTTCCGGCGCGGCTATGGGATCGAACGCCCCATCGTGCTCGACAAGAACTGCCGCTCGTCACACCAGATATTCGAGACCGCGCGCCGTGTTCTCGCGCAGAACCCCCGGCTCTTCGAGAAGCAGCTCAGCGCCGACCGCCAGTCGGAGCATGAGGTGCGCGCCCGCGCGTTTCGCGACGAAGACGACGAAGCGACCTGGTTGATCGAGGACATGGTGGCTGATCGCGCCGCCACCGGGGCCCTCGACTGGGGCGACTATGCGATGCTGTATCGCAAGCACGAGGTGGGACAGCATCTCGAGGGGCGCCTCTTGCGGGCGGGGATTCCGTGCCGCCTGGCGCGCGGCCGGTCGCTGATCGAAGACGAAGTGATTCGTTACGTGATCACAGGACTGCGCGTGGTGCGCAATCCCGACGACGCCGCCGCCCTCGACGCGTTTGCCCGCGTGACGCTGTCAGAGCACTTTCTGCAGGAAATCACGGCCGCGATCGAGGGAGACTTCCTGGAGGGTATGCGCGCACTGGCTCAGCGGCGCCCGCGTCTCGACCCCGACACGAGAAAACTGTGGCGCTTCATCTATCAAGTAGAGAACCTGCGCGCGTTGGCACGCTCGCGGCACTCGGTCGCCGCGCTCATTGACGAGATGCTGTCCCACCTCGTGCTTGCGATACAGCATCGCATAGTCGCCCCAGTCGAGGGCCCCGGTGGCGGCGCGATCAGCCACCATG
>DATHDT010000438.1:0-3431 GCA_035318905.1 Gemmatimonadales bacterium
GTTGAATCCCTTCCTGGGCACGAGCGCCGTGATGCGGCGCCTCGCCGAGCAGGCGGAGAAAATGGCCGACGCCGACAGCCCCGTGCTGATCCTCGGCGAAACGGGGGCCGGCAAGGGCGTCCTGGCCCGCTGGCTGCACCAACACTCGGCGCGGGCGCGAGAGGCATTCGTCGACCTGAACTGCGCCGGCTTGTCGCGCGAGCTGCTCGAATCGGAGCTGTTCGGGTACGCGAAGGGCGCCTTCACGGGCGCCACCGGCAACAAGCTCGGCCTTCTCGAAGTGGCGCACCGGGGCACCGTGTTCCTGGATGAGATCGGCGACGTCGACCCCTTGATCCAGCCGAAGCTGCTCACGGTCCTCGAAGACAAGCGCTTCCGCCGCCTCGGCGACGTGCGTGACCGCACCGTCGACCTCCGGCTCATCGCCGCGACCTCGCACGACCTCGCGCGTCTGTCGCAGGAGCAGAGGTTCCGCAGCGACCTCTACTTCCGGATCAGCACACTCGTGCTGCGCGTGCCGCCGCTGCGCGAACGGCGCGAGGACACGCCGCTGATCGCGTCCGACTTGCTCGAGCGCCTCTCGGTGCCGCGCGGCCGCCGGTCCACACTCAGCGCCGCCGCCGTGACCGCGCTGCAGGGGTACCCGTGGCCCGGCAACATTCGTGAGCTGCGCAACGTGCTCGAGCGCGCGGTATTGCTCTCGACGGACAGCGTGCTCGGCCCCGGAGACCTGCACTTCGATCCGCTCCCGGCCGCGACCGCGTCGACACCCGCTCACGACGGAGCCCTCACGCTCGCGGAACTGGAGCGCCGTCACATCGAGCATGTGCTCCAGGATGTGGGGGGCCGCGTCGCGGAAGCGGCCACGCGGCTGGGCATTCCGCGCAGCACGCTCTACCAGAAGATCAAAGCCCTCCGCATCGACTCGTCCAAGTCCTAGAAGGCCCCGGTCTCAAATCCAGAATCGGCGCCCTCTCCGGCGGCGCCTCCAATCGTAAAGTGTTTAGTGACAATTAGTTAGCGTCATTCCCACAACGGGCACGACGCTTGCCTTACCCATCTCCCGAGAACAGTCGACTCACCCTGTTTCGCTGGAGATGGAGTGGCTCACATCCTGGTTGTTGACGACGAAGAATCGATCCTGTTCGCGGTTGAGCAGTACATCATCGCACAAGATCATACGGTGGACTGCGCGCGCGAGTTGGAAGAAGCGCAGGCCCTGCTGGACAACATTCGCTATGACCTCGTGATCGCCGATCTCCGCCTGAGCGGAATCCACGGCGCCGAGGGCCTCGATCTCGTGAGCATGGTGCGCGCCTGCTGTCCCCGGACGCGGATCATCGTTCTGACTGCCTATAGCTCCGCCGACGTCGCGCAGGAAGCGCTGCGCCGCGGGGCCGATGCCTTCCTGCACAAATCGACGGCACTCTCCGATGTCGCGCGCGTCGCGATGCAGCTCCTGGGATGTGTCGCGTGATGTTGCTCGATCAGATTCTCGCCACCGACGGGCTCTCGGTCGTGTTTCAGCCGATCGTGGAGCTCGAGGGCGAGACACTTCTCCTGCACACGCTCGAATGTCTGACCCGCGGCCCGCAAGAAAGCAACGCCGCGCGCGCAGACGTGATGTTCGAGTACGTGCGCCGCAAACGCGTCGAGCCGCTCGTCGACCGCGCGTGCATCACGGCCGCGCTGCAGGCAGCCGCTGGGCTGCCCGGAGCGCCGCGCCTGTCGTTGAACGTGCACGCCTCCACGCTGGGACGCGATGTGGATTTCCCTTCATTCTTGGACGCCGCCACCGACCGCCAGGGCATTCACCCAACTCGTCTCACGATCGAAATCGTTGAGCACGCGCGGGCCTGGGACGGCGTCACATTTTCGCGGGCGCTGCAAGCGCTCCGCACGCTGGGCGCGCGGATCGCGCTCGATGACGTTGGGCTGGGGCACTCCAATTACGCGATGATGCTCGACACCCAACCCGACTACCTCAAGATCGACCGCTACTTCGTTCGCGGCGCGCTGGGTGACCGGCAGCGCCGCGCGGTATTGGATTCCATCGCCCAGCTGGGCCTCAAGCTCGGCGCCCGCGTCGTCGGCGAGGGCGTGGAAGACTCAACGGATCTCCTGTCCCTGCGCGAATTCGGTATCGACCTGGCTCAGGGCTACCTCTTCGCCGCACCGCTGTCCGCCGCCGAGTTGCTCAGCAGCGGGTGGCTGCCGGAACCCTCACTCACCAGGTAAGGAACGACCATGCCGAGCAAGCGCATTCTGTTGGCCGACGACTCCGTCACCGCATTGACCATGCACCGCATGATCCTCGCGGGCGCCGGCTACGAGATGCTGACTGCCCAGGACGGGCAGGAAGCGATCGAGCTCGCGACCGCCGAGCAGCCCGACCTCATCCTCATGGACGTGGTCATGCCGCGGAAGACCGGCTTCGAGGCCACGCGGTTCCTGCGCAAGCAGGAGGCGACGAAGAGCATTCCGGTGATCATGGTCACGACGCGCGCGGAGCCGAAGATCCTCGAGATCTGCTTCCAGTGCGGGTGTAACGACTACATCAACAAGCCGGTAGACGGCGCGGTGCTGCTCGCCAAAGTGCGCAGCATCCTCGGGAACTGAGGTCACCATGGGCATGCGTGTCGAAACAGCCGAAGAGCGGATCCAGCGGCTCGAAGAGCAAGTCGATCTGTGGCGTGCCGAACAGGATCACTGCACGGAGCGCGAGGAGCAGCTGCGCCAACGCCTCGCCGGCCAGACGGCCGACAACCGTCGCTGCGTCGAGCAGCTGGCGGCCGCCGAACAACGCATCGGCCACCTGGCGAAGCTCCAGGCGGCAGTGCAGCAGCTGCACGAAGCCGCGATGCCGGCCGACGTCCTGACCGCGATCAAGGAGATCGTTGCCAACCTGATCGGCTGTGAGGAGATGGGGATCTACGCGCGCCGCCCCGATGGCGCGCTCACGCTGCTCGACGGCATCGGCGTCGACGAGGAGCACGGCGGTACCGAAGAGAGTGCGATCGTCTCGATCCCGCTCCATCTGAACGGCCGGGTCGTGGGCGTCATCGCCCTGTTCAAACTGCTGCCCCAGAAGAACGGCATCGAGCCGGTCGACCGCGAGCTGTTCGCCGTCCTCTCGACCCACGCCGCCCGTGCGCTCCACCACGCCGGCCTCCGCGCGTGGGCGCGGTCGCAGGGGGTGTCGCTGTGAGCCGCGAAGTCCTGTTCGGCATGGGGAACCTCGCCGAGCGCATGGCCGCGCTCGTCGGCGAGGACGCATCCCAGGAGACGGTCGAAGCCGCTCCGGACGCGTCGACGGCCTACGTCCACGTGGGACAGCTGTTCACGTCGCCCGCGGCGTGCACCGTCACGACCATCCTCGGCTCCTGCGTCTCGGTCTGCGTGTGGGACCCGACGACGGGCGCCGGTGGCCT
>DATHDT010000439.1:0-3433 GCA_035318905.1 Gemmatimonadales bacterium
GGTGACGATCGCTTCCGCGAGGCGGCCCACGACGCCGATGGCGAATAACCCCCCCGTGATCGCCCAGCGACGCCGGTGGCTCCGTTCGAACGTGTCGAGGTCTTTGAGGCGTTGTTCGAGGCTCGTCGCGTCGTCGTGCCAGCCGCGCATTCGGGCGGCGAAAGAACGTCGGGGCAGGGCAGTGCTCACGGATTCATCTTACCCAAGAAGCTCGGACGCCGTCACGAGCGCCTCGACCTGGTAGCCGGCCTGTTCCAGGACCCCGCGGCCGCCCTCTTCCCGGTCGACGACGGCCAGCACCCCCAGGACCTTCCCGCCCTCAGTCTCGATGGCCACGATGGCCTCTTGGGCGGAGCCTCCCGTGGTGATCACATCCTCGACAACCACGACCGGCGCGCCCGGCGCGAAGCACCCCTCGATGCGCTTCCCGGTACCGTGCGTCTTGGCTTGCTTGCGCACCGTGAAGGCATCGAGCGGGAGGTTGCGGGCACGGGCGGCGGCGGCCAGGGCGTAAGCCACGGGGTCCGCCCCCAAGGTCAGCCCCCCCACTGATTTTGGGCTCCAGCCGCGGGCGGCCAGGCGTTCCAAGCCCAACTCGCCGATCAGGGCGAGACCCTCGCCGGACATGGTGGTGAGGCGCGCGTCGACGTAGAAGGAGGAGCGCTGGCCCGATGCGAGCACGAAGTCGCCGCGCTGGACCGAGCGCGCCAGCAGCAGATCTTTGAGCTTCTGCTTGAGGTAGTAGTAGTCGCTACTACTAGTCACTTCCGCTTGCCTACGAACTTCTTGATCGCGGTGAAGAAACCGCTCTT
Source organism: Gemmatimonadales bacterium (assembly GCA_035318905.1). GTDB lineage: Bacteria > Gemmatimonadota > Gemmatimonadetes > Gemmatimonadales > GWC2-71-9 > 20CM-2-65-7. The sequence goes on from DATHDT010000439.1 coordinate 813, forward strand.
CGCGTCGTCTCCGCCCGATCCCCCCGCGGCGACGCCGGCCTCGAGGTCGGCGGCGAACTCGCTCACCGCCGGCTGGCGATCGGCGGGGTGGCGGGCGAGGCCTTTCATCACGGCGGCCTCGACACCCGGCGGGACCTTGAGCCCTTTCACCGCCTGCGACAAGGGAAGCGGCGGCTGGGAGAGCAGCTGCTGGAACAGCTCGCGCGGACTCCGCCCGGTGAAGGGGTGCCGCCCCGTGAGCAGGTAGTACGTGATCGTCGCGAGGCTGTAGATGTCCGCCCGGCCGTCGACGAGCTCGCCCGACAGCGCCTCCGGCGCTACGTATTGCAGCGTCCCCACGAAGAACCCGGTGCGCGTGAGTCGCTCCTCGGGCGGCAGCTCGGCGTCCCGGGCGATCCCGAAGTCGAGCAACTTCACCGTGCCCATCCGCGCGTCGTACATGATGTTCTCGGGCTTCAAGTCGCGGTGCACGATGCCGGCCTTGTGGGCAGCGGCCAGGGCGTCCGCCAATTGGCGCACGAGCTTGACGGCGTCGGCGGGAGCGAGGGGCCCATTGCGGTGTAGGAAGCTGGCGAGTGATTCCCCGTCGGCCCACTCCAGGGCGAGGTAATGGAGGCCGTCCGCCTCGCCGAAATCGTAAGTACGCACCACACCGGGATGTACGACGCGGGAGCCATACCCTGCCTCCCGCAGGAATCGCTTCACCGCCGTGGGGTCGCCCCTGAGCCGCTGGCGCAATACCTTGAACGCGCAGGCCCCGCGCTCGGGGTGCTCGGCGCGATAGACCTCGGCCGTGCCGCCCTCGCCCACGCGCTCGAGGAGGCGATAGCCGGCCACGAACCGGCCAGCAAGGTTCTCGTTGGACATTGGGGTTGCGCGAAACTAACGTGCGAATTTGAGGCTCGGCAAGTGATACGACGTGCGGTAGCCGTAGCGGCGCTGGTCTTCGTAGCGGGCGGATGCGGGACGTGGCAGCGGGTCGGCAGCTCCGATGCTCCGGCCCCCGGCACCACCCTGCCGCGGCTGTTCGACGCGACGTCCATGTACCGCTCCATGGGTTTCCTCGCGACCAGTGGCCCGTTGCCCTTCGTCGCGTCGATTCGCTACCTCCGCGGCCCCGCTCCCGATTCGACGCTCGCGCTGTTCGCCCTCTCGCTCGCCAACACCGCCATCACGTTCCAGCGCAGCGGCGCGGAGTTCGTGGCCGAGTACCGCTTGGAGGTGGTCTTCAAGGCCGACAGTGGTCTCGTGCCGACGCGCCACATCGCGCGCGACGAGTCGGTGCGTGTGCGCTCGTTCCAGGAGACGCTGCGCGCCGACGAGAGCGTCATTTTCCAGCAGTTCGTGACCCTGCCGCCGGGCACGTACCAGGTGAGCGTGATGGTGCGCGACCGGAACGGACCGGCGTTCTCGCGGACCGAGGTGGTCGACACCGCGCCGGACTTGTGGCGCCGGCCGGGTCTGGCCGCACCGATCCCCGTCTACCAGGCCACCGTCCGCACGCAGACCTCCGCCCTCCCCACGCTGCTCGCCAACCCGCGCGCCACACTGCCGTACGGCACGGACACGCTCCGCTTCTACGTCGAGGGCTACGGAATCACGGAGCGCGCGCGCCTCGTCGCGCGCGTGGTGGATGGCAGCGATCGCGAGCTGTGGCGCGACACGGTAGCCCTCCAGGGAGACGCGGCGCTGGCCGGGACGGCGATCGCCGTGGCCCCGGACCGTCTCCCGGTCGGTCAAGCCGAGCTGCGAATCACGCCCGTCGCCGGCGGCGACACCGCGCGCGCGCGCTTCCTCGTCAGTTTCTCGAACCAGTGGGTGATCACCAACTTCGAGGAGATGATGAGCCTGCTGCGGTACTTCGACGAGCAGGAATGGGTGGACTCGCTCCGCAAGGCGTCCGCCGAGCGGCGCCCGGTCGTGTGGCGGGAGTTCTGGAAAGCCACCGATCCCGTGTCGATCACGCCCGAGAACGAAGCGTTGGACGACTACTTCCGGAAAGTACAGCAGGCGAACGTCCGCTTCCCGGACGAGGGCGAGCCCGGCTGGCTCACCGACCGCGGCGAGGTGCTCATCACGCTGGGCGAGCCGGACGAGATCCTCGACTTGTCGAGCGGCATGGACCGCAGCGGTCTGCGGGCGATTCGCTGGACCTATTCGAATCTTCGAGTCGTGCTGTACTTCCAGGATCAGACCGGATTCAACCACTTCAGGCTGACGCCGACGTCTCGCGCGGAGTACCAGCGCGTGCGGGCGCGGGTGCGACGCTCACGGTGAGGCGCGTCGCGCCGCTCCTGTTGGCGGCGCTCGCGGCGCCGCCGTTCGCGCCGGCGCAAACAGCGTTGGACCGGACGGCGACGTTCAAGGCGGAATCGCTCCGCCTTGCCGGACGCCCTTGGCACGCGGCCGAGACGATGCTCGCGGCAGCCGCCCGCGACTCCCATCCGAACGCGTTTCTCGTGGTCGAAGGCGCCAAGGCCGAGGTGCACGCCCGGCGCTACGATCGCGCCCGCGGCCTGCTCGCCGGCCAGCCATGGCTCGAGGACTACGCCGGCGGTGAAGCGCTGGCGGTCCTGGGGCAGGCGGAGAGCGGGTTGGGACAGTACGCCGAAGCGGCCGCG
>DATHDT010000440.1:0-3210 GCA_035318905.1 Gemmatimonadales bacterium
GCCGACGATTCGACTGAAGACCAAACGGCGGCTGTCGGGCGACCACTTCGGCCCTCCTCCGGCCGTGACCGTTACCGGATTGGAGCCATCGGCATTCCGCATCCGGATGTCGCTCCCGTCCAACGACATGTAGGCGATATGCCGTCCGTCCGGGGACCATGTCGCGCCGACCGCGAAATCCTCATTCGGTAATGCGATGAGTCCTGTGCCGTCGGCATTGATCACGTGCAGCATGAAGTTTCGTGTAAAGACGATCCGCGTCCCATCCGGAGACCATGACGGCGCCTCGTCTAACGAAGACTCGCTCCCATCCGCTTCCGCGAGCTGTCGGAGTCCGGTTCCATCGACATTGATGACGAAGATCCGTCCGTACGGGCCGAAGCCACCGATCTCGACAGAACTCATGAACGCGATCTGACCGCCATCGGGAGACCACGCGGGCTGGCCGTCGAACACAGCGGAGTGACGTATGAGGAGCGAAGGCTCGCTCCCGTCCGCATTCATCAAATAGATCCCGTCGGTGTGGTCGTAACTCGTCGACCGGCTTACGGCAATCCGCCGCCCGTCGGGCGAAATCGCGGGCTCGCGCCACCTGAACTCGTCATTCGTCAGCAGCCGCCGCCCCGAACCATCAGGCGCGATGATGGCCAGTTGCGATGAGGAAGGACGAAGCTCATCGGTGGTGAAGAGAATGACGTCTCGGAGGATCGAGGGTCCGCTCGCCGCGCTCGCCGAGATCCCGGTGACGCCCGGGGCGTCGTCGCGCCCGCAGGCGCCGCTGAGGAAGACGAGCAAGACTGCGAGGGCCGGCCACGACAGGTGACGTTTCATATGCCGCTCACGGTGGAAGGTATGCGGTGCATACCCCGACCGTTTCGGCGCGGCGCCGCAGAGCGCACTAAAAGTCATAATCGCCACGAAAACGAAAGCGGCGCTGGGGGAATCCCCAGCGCCGCTTTGTGTGGCGTACGAGCAACGGTTCTGCCGTTCCCCTACTCCGCTTCCACTTCCTCCGGGAACGGACTCGGTGCCGGCGCACCCGGTGCCGGCGCCTCGAGCGGAGGCGTCGGCGGCTGGAAGCCCTCCGGCGGCTCGATCTCGATGTCGTGGTACCGGTAAATGCCGGTCCCCGCCGGGATCAGATGCCCGATGATGATGTTCTCCTTCAGACCCAGCAGATCGTCCTTGGCCCCGCGGATCGCCGCGTCGGTCAACACCCGCGTGGTCTCCTGGAACGACGCCGCCGAGATGAACGACTGCGTCGTGAGGCTCGCCTTGGTGATGCCCAACAGCAACGGCTCGCGCGTGGACGGCTTGCCGCCCTTCTTCACCGCCCGCTCGTTGATGTCCGAGAACACGAGCTTGTCGATCGACTCGCCCTCCAGGAACTCGGTGTCGCCCGGATCCACGACTTTCACCTTCTGCAGCATCTGGCGCACGATCACGCCGATGTGCTTGTCGTTGATCTTCACGCCCTGGAGCCGGTACACCTCCTGCACTTCGTTCAGGAGGTACTCCTGCACCGCCCGCGGGCCCTTGATCCGCAGGATGTCGTGCGGATTCACCGGACCCTCGGTGAGACGGTCGCCCGCCCGCACCCGGTCGCCCTCGTGAACGCGCAAGTGCTTGCCGGCCGCCACCTCGTACAGCTGCGGCTCCCCCTCCTCGGCATGCACCCAGACCTCGCGCTTGCCGCGCTTGATCTCGCCGAACCGCACGACGCCGTCCACTTCGGAAATCGTGGCGGGATCCTTGGGCCGCCGGGCCTCGAACAGCTCGGCCACGCGCGGCAGACCGCCCGTGATGTCCCGCGTCTTGTACGCCTCCCGCGCCACCTTGGCGAGCACGAGGCCGGCGTATACCTCCTGGCCGTCCTCGACGGTGAGCTGCGCGCCTTCCGGAATGACGAAGTCGCGGAGCCGCTTCTCCTTCTCGCCCTTCTTCTGCACCACCTCGATGTGCGGGTGGAGCTTCTTGTCGCGGTCCTCGATGATCACGCGCTGGCGCCGGCCCGTGATTTCGTCCAGCTCCTCGCGCACCGTCTCGTCTTCGACGATGTCGACGAACCGCACCAGGCCCGCCACGTCGGTCATGATCGGGTTGGTGTACGGGTCCCACGTGAACAGGACCGCGTCCTTCGCCACCTTCTGGCCGTCCTCGACCATCACCGTGGCGCCGAGCGGCACGTGGAAGCGCGAGTGCACCGCCAGCTTGGACGCGGCCGTGTTGCCGTGCCCGTGGGCCGCGGCCTTGAGGACGATTTCGCCCTCGTAGCTCGTGACCACCTTCTGGCCGTCGGGCGTGACGACGAAGGTCAAGCGGTCACCGTGCTCGATGACGCCCTCGACCTTGGTCTTCCGCACCGTCTGCTCGGCGATACGCGCCGCCGTGCCGCCGATGTGGAAGGTTCGCAGGGTCAGCTGCGTGCCCGGCTCGCCGATCGACTGTGCCGCCAGGATCCCGACCGCCTCGCCCAGATCCACCATGTCCATCGTGGCGAGGTTGCGGCCGTAGCACATCCGGCAGACGCCGCGCTTCGCCTCGCACGTGAGCACCGAGCGGATCTTCACCGTCTCGATCCCCGCGTCCTCGATCGCCTGCGACGTCTCTTCGATGACGAGCTTCCCGGCCTCGACCAGCACCTTGGGGCGCCCGTCTTCATCCAACTCGTGCGGATCCATGACCTCTTCGAGCGCCACGCAGCCGACGATGCGCTCGCGCAACGGCTCGATGATGTCTTCGCCTTCCTTCAAGGCCGACATCTCGAGGCCGAGGATCGTCCCGCAGTCTTCTTCGGTGATGGTGACATCTTGTGCCACATCCACGAGGCGGCGCGTCAGGTACCCGGCGTCGGCCGTCTTGAGCGCCGTATCGGCGAGACCCTTCCGCGCGCCGTGTGTCGAGATGAAGTACTCGAGCACGCTGAGGCCCTCGCGGAAATTCGACTTGATCGGGCTCTCGATGATTTCGCCGATGCCGCCCGTCAGTTTCTTCTGCGGCTTCGCCATCAGGCCGCGCATCCCGGCGAGCTGCCGGATCTGGTCGCGCGAACCGCGCGAGCCGGAATCGAACATCATGAACACCGGGTTGAACCCGTCCTTGCTCTCGCGCATGGCCTTGACCATGGCGTCGGCGACGTCGGAGTTCGCGTGCGTCCAGGTGTCGATCACCTTGTTGTACCGCTCGCCGTTCGTGATGTTGCCGGTCTGA
>DATHDT010000441.1:0-6566 GCA_035318905.1 Gemmatimonadales bacterium
ATTCGCCTGAATGTCCACGTATTCTTCGAGGAACTGGCGCTGCCCGTCGACCAGGAACTCGACCTCCGCTGAGACCCAGCCGCCCGCGAGCGGCGCGTACTTGTTGAAGCGTGTATCGGATGTCTTGCTCGTGTCCTGTCCCGCCGGGCCGAGCAGGCGGACGAACACCAGCCGCTCCTTGTCCACCCAGAACTGGCGGCTGTGCAGGTCACCCGCCTTCGCGCCGATCACCCAGACGGGGCGCCCCTGCCACGTCGTCTCGGACAGCACCGACATGTCGATGCGGCGCTGCGTCAGCAGCGCGATCGTCCGGTCGACGGGCTGTGCATAGACGTCGAATCCGAGCACGAGCAGCGGATGCACGAAGCCTCGCGCCATCGTGAGCGAGTCCTTGGTGAAGGCGAACTGCGAGTCGGCGGCGAAGATCATGCCGTTGCCCGAGTCCGCGGGCTGGAATTCGATCCGCAGCTTGCCGGGCGCCATCAGCCACTCGCGCCAGACAGAGTGCTCCACCGTGCTGTCGGGGTGGTACGCGGTGTTGTTCTGCACGAAGGTGAGCGTGCGATACCACTTCCCGTCGTAGCGGGCGTGCATGGCTTCCACCACGCCGCGGGGTGTGGTCTGCAGTAACGCCACGAACAGAACGAGTGTGTGAGTCACGAAGCCTCCAAGCGATAGCCCGTCTTCCGGACGGTGACGATGTGCGCGGGGTTCGCGGGGTCGCGCTCGAGCTTGCGGCGCAGCTCGGCGACGTGCGTATCGACGGTGCGACTCATGACCTCGGCGCTGTACCCCCACACCTCGGTGAGCAGCTCGACCCGGGTCACGCAGGCGCCGTTGCGGCGCAGCAGGGCGACGAGGAGGTCGTATTCCTTGGGAGTGAGCAGCACCGTCTCGCCGCGGCGCAGCACCGTCCGTGACGCGGTATGCACCTCGACTTCACCGAAGCGCAGGGTCGCGGGTTCGGGGCCGCTCCCATTGTGACGTGGCGAGGTGGCGCGCCGGAACAAGGCCTCGACGCGCGCCAGCAGCTCGAGCACGCCGAAGGGCTTCGTGACGTAATCGTCGGCGCCGAGCCGGAGACCGCGGACCTTGTCGGATTCTTCGCCGCGGGCCGTGAGAATCAGGACAGGGAAGCCATGGCCGTCGTCGCGCAGCGTGCGCAGCACGCGGAATCCGTCCATCCCCGGGAGCATGAGATCGAGGATGACGAGGTCTGGCTTCACGGCGCGCGCGCGATGCAGTCCCTTCGTTCCGTCGGCGGCGACCTCCACGTCATAGCCCTCGATCTCGAGGTTGTTGCGCAACCCGTAGGCGAGATCGGCGTTGTCCTCGATGAGCAGGATGCGCTTCATGCCGGCAGCTCGACGACGAACCGCGATCCGCCGGTCTGCGCGTCCTCGACCCAGGTGCGGCCGTGATGCAGGCCGGCGAGCTCGCGCACCACCGCCAGACCGATCCCGCTGCCGGCGACGGCCGACCCACGATCGCGCTCGAGACGCCAGAAGCGGTCCCACACGTGCTCGCGATCGGCGCTCGGGACTCCCGGTCCGCAGTCGTCGACCCACACGCGCGCGGTGCCGTTCTCCCGCGTCGCCCCAACGGTCACCGTTTGTCCCGCCGGTCCGTACTTCACCGCGTTGTCGAGCAGGTTGAGGAGCATCTGACGCATCGCCCCGGGGTCCACGGGCGCGACGAGGCCGTCGGTGACTGCCGCCTGCAGCGTCACGCCGCGAGCCGCGGCGAGCGGCGCGAAGCCCTCGATGACCTCCTGCACGAGCGGCGCGATCGACGTCGGCTCCGGCGCCACCCGCGTCACCTGACGCTCGGACCGCGAGAAGTGCAGCAGGTTCTCGACGAGGTGCGTGAGTCGCCGCGCCTCCTGGTCGATGATCGCGAGGGAGCGACGCTCCTCCTCCTCCGAGCGGACGCGTCTCAGGACCAGGGTTTCCGAGAACATGCGAATCTGCGCGAGGGGCGTGCGCAGCTCGTGGGAGACACCGGAAATGAAATCGCTGCGGAGCCGCGCCAATTCGTACTCGCGGCGCAGCTGCACCAAGGCCGTACCGATGAGCGCGGCGGTCAGCCCCAGCAGGGCGAGTATGAGCGGCAGCCGCGAGCGGGGGAGGCCGCCGATGATGAGCTGATCGGCGACCTCGGGGCGCAGCGTCGCCGTCACGAACAGGTTCCCCATGTCCGTGCCGATCGTATCGCGCGCGGTGAAGGGCGACGTGTACTGGGCGGCGGACCGATACAGTTCCACGCCGAACTTGTCGGTGATGATGAACGACCCCATCGAGTCGTACTGCACGCCCGAGGTGAGGGGACGGGGCAGCAGCGGGAACTTGTCGGTCGCGGTCGCAAAATACGGCGCCAGGCCGTTCGGATTCGCGTCGAACCCGAGTGCGGTGCGCAGGACCTTCGATCGGTCGCGCAGCACCGTGTACGCGACGTACTGCCGCTCGCCACCCGGCGAGGGAGGACCGAGGATAGCGCCCTGGTGCCACGACGTGTCGTAGACCGTGCGCAAATGCGCCGGCAGCGAGTCGAGGAGCCACGCGCGCGTCGCGGCCGGCACCGGCTCGCCCGATGTCTCGAGCCTGCCGCTCGCCAAGTCGAGCCGGAACGTGAACCGAATCGGGAGCGCGAGCTTGCTCTCGGCCTCCATTTCCCAGACATCGGTGTGGAGCGCCGCTGGGGTCGGGAGGGGACGCTGCGGCGCGAGCTCGTGGGCGCGCTGCAGCGCCTTGAGCGAGGGGATGAGCCCGTAATAATAGATCTGGTATGCGCTGCGCTGGGCGACGCGCGAGGCGGCGAGGGCCGCGTAGTCGCGCAGCACGCGGTCGGCCTGCGCGCGGTGGGATTTCGCCACTCCGTACGTCTGGCGGGCGAGGATTACGGCAACGCCGAAGGCCAGCACCAACAGTGCCGTGACGACGCGGCCTCCGCTCTTCGTTACCCGCAGATTCATGGCCTGAAGAATCCTTCCCGGCGCTCCACGCGGCAACGGGCCCCGCTTGCCGCTTGACCGTTCTCTGACACAACTCGCTGTTCTGACAAGCCTCTCACGAGGAAGAGCGCCTGGGGACGTACAGATTGCAAGTAGGTCGTGGTGGGAGTGCTAGACGGCCACTTCGCCCGATCTAACCGACCCGGAGTGCAGCGCGTGGCTCCGGGTTCGGTTTTTTTGGGTCTCTAGTTGAAGAAGATGAATCCTCCGCCATTACCGAAGCGCGGGTTGACGACGTTGGCGAATTTGGAGCCGAATGTGTAGCGCAGCCCGACAAACCCCGAGTAGCTGTACGACGTCGCGAGCTGGCGGCGTCGCAATAGCACCTCTTGCGGTGTCGCACCGCCCTTTTGAATCGACAGCTGGTCGTGGATCAAGTTCACGAAGCTGAAGAAGTCGAATGACAAGCCTTTGAACAATCGGAAGCTCCCGTTTCCGAAGATCTGCAGGTGGTTCTTGCTGAAGTCGTACAGGTAGTTGCTGCCCTCGACTGATAAGCCGGCGTTCCCCCACGGCTGCTTCACGTCGAGAGCGACGGTGAGGCTCTGCGTCGCTCGTATCTCTGAGAGGCGGTTGAAGATCGTCGTGTCCCGGTAGTTGAAGGAGGCAACGCTGAGGTTGTAGCGAAGCGACAGCAACTTCCGCGTCGACTGCGAATACGGAAAGACGTCGAACTCAACGGCGGGACCGAACTTCAGCGTGAGATCCTGATTCGCATACGTGGACGAGAACACGGATCCTAGCGCTCCTGCGGACCAATGGGGCCCCATGCTCCGGGCGACCAGCAGATTGCCCCCGTAGTCCCGCGTGATGTTTCGGGAGAGATCCTCCCGGATCAGGGCGCCCGTCGTCGAGTCGTACACGGGGACGAGATAGTCATTCTGCTGGTAGTTCTGGTTCGTCGACAGATCGATCTTCCAGGCCTCCGTGATCCTGCTCGCCGACAACCCGGCGTTGATGTAGTCGCTCTTGTAGCTGTGCTCACCGGAGAAGCTGCTGCTCACGCGCACGTTGAATACCCAGTAGTTCCAGGGGTCGCGCACCTTCGCCGCGGTACCGGCGGGCGCGCTGTACGTGACTTCGATGTGCGACGCGACCGGCGTTCGGGCCGCGAACCGCACCAACCCGAGTCTCAAGACCTGGGCCAGCCCCTTGCGCAGGTCATCTTGCGTGTCCCCGGTGTGAGAGACGTAGTGAAGCGTGTCCTCCGTGCCCGCAAATCGCTCCAGCCCGATGAACGCGAGCGTGTATGCCTGGCCGCCACCGGTCTGCTGCGTGGTGACAAGCACGTGCATCTGCGCGAACTGGCGGTCCCGCACCCAGTTCACGAACGTGATTTCGGTTCTGTAGTAATCGAAATCGCAGAAGGAATTGGGGCAGTCGAGGAAGACGCGCACCGCAGAGTCCTGCGCAGCCCTGGCTGTATCGGTCGGGTTTTGTGCGATGGCCGCCAGCAACAGCCACGCGGCGGGGGTCACCGCCGGCTCAAATCCTGGTAGAGAATCTCCACGAACATCGTCGGCGTGATGCGGCCGTTGCCCCAGACCGCGTCGAAGTCCGCGGTCGGCTTGGCGGCTTTGACCTGATCGAGGGTTCGCCCGGCGGCGATGGCTTGTTTGATGCGGCCCTGCACCGTCGCCATCATCGTGCGGAACGCCTGGAGCGCCACGCGGTCGCCGAGGGGCCCGTGTCCCGGAATGACCTTCGTGTTGGCATCCGCCAGGGCGAGAACGCGATCGGCCGCCGTGATGAACCCGTCAGAGGAGCCGCCGCTCGCCAGGTCGACGAGCGGATAGCGGCCGTTGAAGAACGTGTCACCCATGTGGATGACGTTCGCATGGCGGAACCACACGATCACGTCACCATCGGTGTGCGCGGGCGGGACGTGGAACGCGGAGATCGAGTCGCCGTTGTAGTAGAACGTCACCGCGTCGGTGAACGTCACCACCGGCAGAGCGCCCGAGGGCGACGCCGGCACTGCCTGCGGGAACGTGGTCACGAACTGCTCGACGCTCATGCGGCGGCGCACGTTCTCGTGCGCCACGATCACCACGCCGCTCTTGCCGAAGTTCTCGTTGCCGCCGGTATGATCGAAGTGCCAATGCGTGTTCAGGATGAAGCGGATCGGGCCGGGGTTCAGTCCCGCGAGCGCGGCTCTGATCTTCTCGGTGAGGGGTGCGTACTGGTCGTCGACGAGGATGACGCCATCGGGCCCCGACGACACGCCGATGTTCCCGCCAAGGCCCTGGAGCATGTAGACGCCCTCGCCGGCCTTGATGGTGCGCACCTGCACCGTATCGAAATTCTGCGCCGAGAGGCACGCGGGGACCGCGACGAGCGCGGCGAACAAGAGGCTACGGCTTCGCCACGACATACGCCTCCATCGCATAGTACTCCGCCAGCCCCAGGCGATCGGCGTGCGCGGCGGTCTCGACGTTGCGCGCTTCGACGCGCTGCCAGAACTCGCGCTCGTCGTGGCCCCCCGGGAACGGCGCCGTGTCCTTCTGCGACTGGTGCTTGAAGATCGCGAACACCTTGGCGCGCAACTCGTCGGCCGACAGCGGCACCAGCACATCGGCCTCCGTGAGCGGCCACTCCTGCCACGCCCCGCGATAGAGCCAGACCTCGGGCTTGGGACCGGCGTAACGCGCCAGGGCGCGATCGACGGCGGCCTTGCACATCCGGTGGGTCCCGTGCGGGTCCGACAGGTCACCGGCCACGAACACGAGCTCGGGGTGCGTGTCCTCGAGCAGGCGGGCGACGATCGCGACGTCTTCGTCGCCGATGGGCCGTTTCCGCACTTCGCCGGTGCGGTAGAACGGCAGATTGAGGAAGCGGGCGCCGGTGCGCGGAATCCCGACCGATTCGAGCGCCGCGATCGCTTCGGATTCGCGGATGAAGCGCTTGAGCTCCTGCACGGCGGGTGTGTCGACATCCCCCGGCGCCTTGCGCTCGAAGCTCTGCGACGCCGCGTCGAAGGCCCGCTGGGCGGCACCCTGGTCGAGCCCCAACGTGGCCGCCGCGCGCACGATGAAGTCGAGGTGGCGCTCCGCGTCGTGGTCGAACACCGCGATGTTGCCGCTCGTCATGTACGCGACGACGATCGCGTTTTCGTTCTCCCACAGCTTGCGGAGCACCCCGCCCATAGAGATCACGTCGTCGTCGGGATGGGGCGAAAACACGAGCACCGACTTACGCGAGGGCAGGTTGCGGCGGCCGCGGATCTTGTCGCGCAGTCGAGTGAACACCTGGCCGTTGATCGGTCCCGGTGAGCCGTGCCGCGCGAGCAGGGGGCTGAGGTGATACTCCGCGTAGTCCTTTGCCGAGAGCTTCAGGATTGCCTTGCCGGACTGCTCGGCGAGCCAGACGATGGCGCGCTCGGTCATCACCGGCGTCCACTCGATGTTCGCGAGCACCCAGGGCGTCTTGATCCGCGTCAGCTCGCCGGCCGCCGCGAGATCGAGATAGACGGTGGCGTTGGCGTGCCGCTGCAGGAACGTCGCGGCGACGTCGGTCGAGATTTCGCCCTCGACCGCGCGCGCCACGATCCCCGCCT
>DATHDT010000442.1:0-2284 GCA_035318905.1 Gemmatimonadales bacterium
GAGGACGACCGTGGTGGAGGTGTCCGGTGCGATGCGGCGCATGGCGGCCAGTACCCAATCGCGGCCCCGTTTGCCTCCAGACGTCACGAATTCTTGGACCCCCAGGTCGGCGGCCATCGCGGCGGTTTGCGTACGACGCGCGGCGGGGTCGCGGGGCAGGGCGTCGACATACGTCTTGGCGATCCGCTTCAAACGCTCGGTCGCCAGCGCGAGCGCGGCGTGGCGCACCTGCTGGTATGCGGCGCCGAGCATCACGAGCACGACCGCAAGGAGCAAGAAGGTGAAGAGGAGCGGCAGCTTCCGCTCGATCGACCAGTTCCAGCTGAGTCGGGTCATGCGGGCGCTCCCCGGCGGTTAGGGTGTGTCGAGCACTTCGCGTACTCTACGCGCAATCGCCTCGGTGGTGAAGGGCTTGGGCAGGTATGCGAGCGCGCCGTCGAGGACGCCGTGCCGCACGATCGCCTGGTCGGCGTAGCCGGACATGTACAGGACCCGCACCTCGGGGCGCTCCGCCCGCAGCGTCGCCGCGAGGGTGCGTCCGTCCATGTCGGGGATCGTGACGTCGCTGAGAAGCAGGTGGATCGGTCCGGAATGGCGCCGTGCGTTCTCGAGCGCGGCGTCGCCGCGGCCCGCCGTCAGGACGGTATACCCGCGGGCCTCAAGGGCCCTGTGCGCCACCTGCAATAACTGCTCATCGTCCTCCACCAGCAAGATGGTCTCGATGCCGACCAACCCGAGCAGGGGCGCGGAGGGTTGGCCGAGGCGCTCGGCGGGGGCGTTGAGCGCCGGGAAGTAGATCTTGAACGTCGTCCCCTGTCCCAGCTCGCTGTAGACCCAGATGCTGCCGCCGCTCTGCTTCACGATGCCGTATACCGTCGCCAGACCGAGGCCGGTGCCCCGGCCCGGGTCCTTGGTCGTGAAGAACGGCTCGAAGATGCGAGCCTGGGTGGCGGCATCCATCCCGGTTCCCGTGTCGCTGACGGCGAGCATCACGTGGGGGCCGGGCACGACGGTCGCATGGCGGGCGGCGTAGTGCTCGTCGAGGTCGACGTTGGCCGTCTCGATCGTCAACTTGCCGCCCTTGGGCATCGCGTCGCGCGCGTTGACGGCGAGATTGAGGATCACCTGCTCGATCTGGTTCGGATCGGCGCGCACCGCATGCAACTGCGGCGCGGGGATCGCGCGGAGCTGGATGTTCTCGCCGAGCAGCGGACGCAACATCTTGTCCATGTTGTCCACGAGCAGGTTCACGTCGAGCGAGCGCGGCTCGAGTACCTGCTTGCGGCTGAAGGCGAGCAGCTGGCGCGTCAACGCGGCCGCGCGCTGGGCGGCCTTGCGGATTTCGTCTAAATCCTCGCGCCGCTGGTCGGCAGCCGGCAGACCCTCCGCGAGCAGGTCGGCGTAGCCGAGGATGGCCGTGAGGATGTTGTTGAAGTCATGGGCGACGCCGCCGGCCAACTGTCCCACGGCTTCCATCTTGCCAGCCTGGCGGAGCTGGTCTTCCAGCTGGCGACGCTCGGTGATGTCGGTCGTCAGCACGAGCACGTGCGGTACTCCCTCCAGCTCGATCAACTCGGCGGAGTAAAGCAGGGTCCGCCGCGCGCTGTCCTTGGTGCGCCCTTCGATTTCAATCTGCTGCACGCGGCCGAGCTTCTGCGTCTCTTGAATTGCGTGAGCGCGCTCCTCCTGGCTGGGCCACAGCCCCAGCTCGACGGTCGTGCGGCCGATCGCCTCTTCGCGCGTGTAGCCCAACGTCCGCAGGAACGCCTCGTTCACGTCGACCACGCGCCCCTCGAGCGTCGTGATCGCCATGCCCGAGGGGTTGGCGTTGAATGCCCGAGCGAACTTCGCTTCCGATCCCTGGAGCGCCTTGTGCGCGGCCTGGGTCGCCACGAGCGCACGGCGGCGCTCGAGCGCGCCGACGAGCGCCGCGGGCAGCCGCACCAGATGCGTCTTCAGCACGTAGTCGGCGGCGCCCTGCTTGATGTAGTCGGCGGCGGTTTCCTCATCGAGGCTCCCCGTCACGACGATCACCGGCGTCTGCGGCCGTGCGTCGCGCGCGATCCGCAGGGCGTCCCGCGCCGTGAACTGCGGCATCGAATGGTCGGTGAGGACGATGTCGGGATCCACCTCATCGAGCGCCGCGAGGAACGCCGGGGCGGAATCGACGCGCCGGATCGTGACGTCGACCCCCGATTGCCGCAGCTGGCGCTGGATCAGCGCCGCGTCGTCGGGATTGTCCTCGGCGAGCAGGATGCGGATCGTCATCGCACGCGCTCCGGCG
>DATHDT010000443.1:0-2989 GCA_035318905.1 Gemmatimonadales bacterium
ACCGGCGGCCTGAGGGCGGCGACTTTGCGCGACGTGAATCCACCCGTGGTCAGGGTCACGATGAGCGGGGTTTTCAGCATTCGGGCGACGGCATTCGTCCCCCAGGCAATCGCGTCCTCGACGGAGACGCCTTCGCGTCCCCCCCCTCCTCCCGCTCCGGCGGCCGGTGCCATGCGGCGCTCCTCCCGCAGAATCGGATGGCGCTCCATTTCGCGAATGATCCGGTCCATGGCCTGCACCGCCTCGACCGGGTAGTTGCCCACCGCCGTCTCTGCCGAGAGCATCACGGCGTCGGTGCCGTCGAGGATCGCGTTCGCCACGTCCGATGCTTCCGCGCGCGTCGGCCGGGGTGCGTTCACCATCGACTCGAGCATCTGCGTCGCCGTGATCACCGGCTTGCCGTGCTGGTTCGCCTCGCGGATGAGCCGTTTCTGGACGAGCGGGACCTGCTCGAAGGGCAGCTCGACACCCAGGTCGCCGCGGGCCACCATCACCGCATCGCTGGCGGTGAGGATCCGGTCCAGGTCGTCGAGGGCAGTCGCCTTTTCGATCTTTGCGACGAGCTTGACGCCTTTCCCCACCAGCGCGCGCAGCTCCCCCAGATCCTCGGCGCGACGCACGAACGAGAGTCCGAGGTAGTCGACTCCGCGCTTCACGCCGTCGACCGCGTCCTCGCGGTCCTTGTCGGTCAACGCCGGAGCCGACACGTGCAGGCCGGGGAGGTTCATCCCCTTGTGCGCCGAGAGCGTGCCGCCGTCCACGACACGGCCGCGCACGCGCGGGGGCTCGACGGCGGTCACTTCGAACGACAGCAGCCCGTCGTTCAGCAGGATGCGCGCGCCCACGCGGGCGTCGGTCGCGAGACCGGCGTAGGTCGTCGGCAGCTCGTCGCCCTTGGCGATCTCCTCGGGGGCAAACACCACCGTCTGACCCGGCGTCAGCTGACGGGGCTTGGGAAGATCGCCGACGCGGATGCGGGGGCCCTGCAGGTCGAGGAGCACGGCGATCGGGAGGCCTTTCGCCGCAGCGACGCGGCGCACCGCCGCGATCCACTCGCCGCGCACCTCCGCCGTGCCGTGGGAGGCGTTGATGCGCGCCACGTTCACGCCGGCATCGAGCAAAGCAGCAATGGACGCATCGGTCCCCGTGTTGGGGCCGAGGGTCGCCACGATCTTCGTCCGGCGAATCACGCGCGTGTCCTCCCTAGGTTTTCCACAATTCCAAGCGCACCGAAGATGTGGAAAAGTCGCTCAGCGCACCACCTCAAGCTGCTTCTGCTCGAGCCGCCCGCGGAACTCCTGAAGCAGGTGTACGGCACGCGCGATGGCCGAGGCGGGCATGCCCTCGATGTTGCGGGCCGCCAGACGCCGCTCCAGCTGGCCGACGCGGAGCAGCACCTCCAGACCGTGTCTGCTGAGGGTCACCCGCACGCTGCGCTCGTCGTCGGGGTCGGTATTCGTCTCGACCAGCCCTTTGACTTCGAGGCGCTGGATGAATGTAGTCGCAGCGGCGCGGGACACACCCATCGCGCGGGCGACGTCGCTGGGGCGAGCGCCGTCGGGGCCCCCCTGGTCCACCGCGGAGAGCGCCGCGTGAGCGCGGTGCGACAGGCCGAACGTGCGAAACGCACGGTCGCCGGAGCGTTGAATCGCTTGTTGAGTAGCCGCCACGGCGTCGGTCAGCTGCAGCGCCAGCTCCGATCGATCGCTCATGCGCCCTCCCGACACTGGGGAAATAGTTAATATGTTGACCGTCAACATATTAATTAGTTTCCCCGCTTCGCGCAAGCCCTTTCACCGTAGATTGCTGGGCCATGATCGACGTGCGGGGCCTCACCAAACTGTACGGCAGCCTGGTCGCCGTGGAGGATCTGTCGTTCACCGTCGCGCCGGGCGAGGTGCTGGGACTCGTCGGTCCGAACGGTGCCGGTAAGACCACGACGCTGCGCAGTCTCGTCGGCATCATCCGTCCGACGCGCGGCACCATTCGCATCGGCGCCAGCGACATGGACCGCGATGCCGTCGGCGCCAAACGGCAGCTCGCCTTCATGCCCGACGAGCCTCGCCTGTTCGACTACCTCACGGTGGAAGAGCACCTCCGCTTCACCGCCCGGCTGTATGGGGTGCGGGACGCCGAGACGCGCATCCCTGCCCTGCTGCGCGAGCTGGAGCTGAGCGAGAAAACCGGCGCCCTCCCCGAAGAGCTGTCGCGGGGCATGAAGCAAAAACTCGCCATCGCCTGCGGCCTGCTGCATGAGCCGGCGGCCCTGCTCTTCGACGAGCCCCTGACGGGCCTCGACCCCGCCGGGATGCGGCGCATGAAGCAGACGATCGTCGAACGCGCCCGGCAGGGGGCCGCCGTCATCCTGAGCTCTCACCTGCTGCACCTGGTCGAAGAAGTGTGTACGCGGGTGCTCGTGATCAACCGGGGCCGGCTCGTGGCGATCGGCA
The DNA here is from genome assembly GCA_035318905.1 of Gemmatimonadales bacterium. GTDB lineage: Bacteria > Gemmatimonadota > Gemmatimonadetes > Gemmatimonadales > GWC2-71-9 > 20CM-2-65-7. The sequence goes on from DATHDT010000443.1 coordinate 2,451, forward strand.
CGATCGCCGAGATCGTCGCCTCGCGCCCCGACCTCCAGGGTCGCGGCCTCGAGGAGATCTTCCTGGCGTTGACGGGCGCCGGCGGGGACAAGTGATCGACGCCGCGTTGTACCTGGCCGGACGCTCGCTGGTCAACGGGCTCCGCCGACGGCTCCGGCGGCTGCGCCAGCCCAAATACATGATCGGGTTCGCCGTCGGCTTGCTTTATTACTACGCCTTTTTTCTCCGGCCGCGCGGACAGAGCAGCCAGGCCCTCCCCGGGGCCGCCGCCGAGGTCGTCGCGATGCTGGGGCTCGCAGTCCTGATCCTCATCGGTTGGCTGTTCGGCAGCTCGCGGAGTCCCCTCGTCTACACCCCGGCCGAAACACACTTCCTGTTCACCGCCCCGCTCACACGCCGCCAGGTGTTGGACTTCAAGTTGTTGCGGTCGCAGCTCGCGCTCGGTCTTTCGTCGCTGCTGTCGGTCCTCCTGTTCTCCGGCGGTCACTTCCCGGCCACGCGCATCCTGCGCGTCGTGGGTCTGTGGCTGGTGTTCGCCG
>DATHDT010000444.1:0-3607 GCA_035318905.1 Gemmatimonadales bacterium
CCGTCCACGATCGAGGCGTGGTCGAGCTTATCGAGGAAAACCACGTCGCCCCGGCCCACGAGGCCGGAGATCAGACCCAGGTTGGCCTGGTAGCCGGTCGAGAAGACGAGGCAGGCCTCTTTGCCGAAGTACTCCGCCAGCTCGGTCTCCAGCTGCTCGTGCAGGTCGAGGGTGCCGTTGAGGAACCGGCTGCCGGTGCACCCGGAGCCGTAGCGCTCCAGAGCGGCCTTCGCGGCCGACAACACCTCCGGATGATGGGTGAGCCCCAGGTAGTTGTTGGAGCCCATCATGATCCGTTCCTGGCCTTCAATGACGACGACGGTGTCTTCGGAGTGCGAAATCGGCTTGAAATACGGATACAGCCCGGCGGCCTGGATTTCGCGCGCCCGGGTGAAATTCTTGCACTTGTCGAACAGCGCGATATGCTGCAGGGTCTCGGTCCGCACGCAGCCTCGAAGTCTATGTGGTTAGCGGTCCTACAGCTTACCCGGACGGCGCCGAAATGGCAAGGGTAACGTACCTTTCAGGAATGGCCCGCCCCGAACCGCCCCACGCGTCGCTCCCCCGTGTGATGACACTGCGGGACGTCGTGCTCTTCAATATCACGGCGATCGTGGGATTGCGCTGGCTCACCACCGCGAGCGCGTTCGGGCCGGCGAGTCTGCTCCTGTGGTTGCTCGCGATGGTGTCCTTCTTCATCCCGTCGGCGATCGCGGTGCGCGAGTTGACCGACCTCGATCCCGGAGAGGGCGGCATCTATCGCTGGGTGCGGACGGCCTTCGGCACCGAGCACGGATTCGTCGCGGGGTGGGGGTACTGGGTGAGCAATCTCGTGTACTTCCCCTCGTTGCTCCTTACGACGGCGGCGATCGCGGCGTACGCGGGCGGGACGCGGTTCGTGCACCTCGAGGACAGCAAGGTGTTCGTGGCCGCGTTCTCCCTGGGGATGCTCGCCATCGCCTTGGGCCTGAACATCATCGGGTTGCGAGTCGGCAAGTGGGTCCAGAATCTCGGCGCGTATGGCACGTGGGTGCCGGCGCTGCTCTTCGTGCTGCTGGCGGGGTGGTCGCTGGCCGAGTTCGGAAGCGCGACGTCGTTCGCGCCCGAGAACCTGCTCCCGAAGAACTTCGACTTCTCCCTCGTGAGCTTCTTCGCCACGATGACGTTCGCGTTTGCCGGCCTGGAGCTCGCGCCCACCTTGGGCGGGGAGATTCACGATCCCGCGGCCACCCTGCGCCGCGGGATCTTCGTATCGGGGATCGCCGTCGTCGCGATGTACATCCTCGGTACGGCGGCACTGCTCGTCGCGCTGCCCGCCGAGACCGTGAGCATCACGAATGGCATGCCGCAGGCGGCGGCCGCGATCGCGGCGCGGCTCGGGGCGCCGTTCCTCGCGCCCGTCGCCGCGCTGGTAGCGATCCTGCTCGTGGTGGGGAACGTGGGCGGGGTGGGGGCGTGGCTCGCGGGCTCGGCCCGGATCCCCTTCGTCGCGGGGCTCGACGCGGTGCTTCCTCCAGCGTTCGGTCGCGTCCATCCCCGCTGGCAGTCTCCGTACGTGGCGCTGCTCGTCCAGGCGGGGGTCGCGACCCTCTTCATCGTCGCCGGGCTGATCGGCTCGACGGTGCGGGACGCCTACGTCGCGCTCACCGACACCACGATCATTCTCTACTTCATTCCTTATTTGTACCTCTTCGGTAGTTATCTGCGGCTGCGGCGGGTGCGCACGTGGCGCACCGGACTGGCCGGTTGGACGGGTCTGGGTGCGGTCGTGCTGTCGATCGGCCTCGCCCTCGTGCCCGGCGGCGTGGCGTCGCCCTGGCTGTTCCGGGCGAAGGTGGTGGGCGGCGTGGTGGTGTTCATGGGTGTGGGGTGGTGGCTCGCCAGTCGTGGTGTGAGACAACGCACAGCTTCCGGGGTACCGACTGCCTAGCCTACATTATCGATTGCGCCGGCCCCCTCCGAGCGCCCGTCCTGTGGAGGTCAATCTGTGAGACCATCGGTCGTCTGGCTCGTAGGGCTCGCCGCCCTACCTCTCTTCGTTGCTCCTTCGTCCGCCGCCGCCCAGAGCGGATTCCATCCGCGCTGGGAGATTCCCGGGTTCGACTTCCGGAAGAACGGCGCCTGGCGCGTGCGCGCGCAGCGGATTGCGGATTTGCGCCATCAGCTCATCGCCCAGCGCCAGACGGCGCAGCTGAACGCGCGGCTGAGTGGTCCCGCGCCGTCACAGACGCAGGTGACGGGCACGATTCAGGTGCCGGTGGTGCTGTTCAGCTACCTGGGGACAGGTGCGCCGTTCATGCGCGATTCGTCGCAATACCGCCAGGTGCTCTTCGACTCGCTTCCGCCCGGTGGCAGTCCCTACACGCTGCGCTCCTTCTATAAGGAGATGTCGAACGGCGTGTTCGGCATGTCGGGCAAGGTGATCGGGTGGGTCCCGTTGGACAGCGCCGAGGTCACCTACACGGGGACGGCGGGCACGTGTAACGGCAATCCGTTCGGCACGACGAACTGCAACGGCATTTTCAGCGTGGCGGCGACGAAGCGCATGCAGGACGGTTTCCGCCAGGCGCTGGCGCGCGTCGACACGGGCGGCGCGGGCATCAACTTCGCCCAGTACGACAACGACGGGCCCGACCTGGTCCCCAATTCCGGCGATGACGACGGCTACGTGGACATGATCATGTTCGCGCATCCGACGAAGGACGGCGCCTGCGGCGGTAATAACAGTCCCAATCCCCCCGGAACCGCCGCGAGCAACAACCACATCTGGTCGCACCGCTTCGTGCTGGTGAACGCGACGTCGACCAACTTCCAGGACTACGTGACGAACGACCCGAAGTTCGGCGGCGGCAGCAACATCCGGATCAGTGACTACTTCGCCACGACGGCGCTGGGCGGCGCGTCGGCGTGCGACACCACGTCGATCATGCCGATCGGCACGGCTGCGCATGAGTTCGGGCACGCGTTGGGACTCCCGGATCTGTACGATACCCAGGGCGCGAACGAAGGCATCGGTGAGTGGGGTCTGATGGGCGCGGGGAACTTCACGAGTCCGCGCAGCCCGACGCGCATGGAGGCCTGGTCGCTCAACGAGATGGGTTGGGTGTCGCTGCGCATCCTCGCCACGACGGGCACCTACCATCTCGGCGCCGCGCCCGTCTCGGACACGGCGTTCTACGTCAACGTCCAGGGGACGAACACGCGGCACGAGTACTTCTTACTCGAGAACCGCCAGTCGTCCCAGGCGGATACGGCGCAAATCCGGATTCACTGCGTACGAGCTTCGCAGCCGTCCAACTGCCCCGGGGGAATGCTGATCTGGCACGTGGACTCGCTGCAGGCCGCGACCAACGGCTTCCACGGCAGCAATCAAGTCAACGCGGGTCCCGTCCACGGGGTCGAGGTCGAGGAAGCGGACGGCCTGCGCCAGCTCTGGTGTGAAGCCAACGGCTGCAACCGCGGCGACGCCGGCGACTACTACCCAGGCATCAGCAACAACCGTTCGTTCTCGTTCAACACGACGCCCACCGCCACGAAGAACCTGGACGGGAGCTTCGTCGGATTCGCGATCGACTCGATCAATCAGGTCGTGCCGGGCGGCGAGATG
>DATHDT010000445.1:0-4948 GCA_035318905.1 Gemmatimonadales bacterium
CAGATCGAGTTTCATCGCGCGATCACCAGAAGATCACGTTGAGGACGAGCGTCAGCCCAAGCACGAGCACGGCGAGGGTGGCGGGGCGCTTGTACCACACGATCTCGTGGTCGGTCAGGCGCGGCGTCAGCGCGTAGACCAGGCCCTTCAGCTCGTCGTCCGATTTGTTGCGCTTGGTCGCGAGCGAGATCGCAATCGTCGCCACGAAACAGGCGCTCCACGCGAAGATCGCGGTCCAGAAGTTCTGCGCCATCTCGCTCGGGTAGGTGTGCAGCACCGTCCCGAAGAACGCGCCTTTCAAGCCCGGCGTCGCGCCGTGCGGCAGGACGAGGCCGTGGTGCAGTGCGGCGGCGGCAGTCCCGATCAGCAGGCCGTAGAACGCGCCGTGCCCCGTGGTGCGGCGCCAGAACATCCCCAGGAGGAACGTCGCGAATAGCGGCGCGTTCACGAACGCGAACACCAGCTGTAGCATGTCCAGGATGTTGTTGAATCGCGTGGCGGCGTACGCCGCCACGACGCTGAGCAGAATCCCGAACACCGTCGCCACTTGCCCCATCCGCAGGTAATGCTGGTCCGACTGTCCCGGCCGGATGTGCGATTGATAAATGTCGTACGTCCACACCGCGTTGAACGCCGTGACGTTGCCCGCCATCCCCGACATGAACGACGCCATCAGGGCCGTGAGTCCGAGACCCAGCAATCCCGATGGCAGGTAGTGCCCGAGCATCACGGGGACCGCGAGGTTGTAGTTCGGCGTGCCGTCGCTCTCGATGGGCAGCAATCCCCCGCCGGTGCCGTGCATCGCGATCGCGATCATGCCGGGGAGAATGACGAGCGCGGGGAACAGCATCTTCGGGATCGCGGCGAGGAGTGGCGTACGCCGAGCCGCGGTCATCGAGTCGGCGGCCATGGCCCGCTGCACGACGAGAAAGTCCGTGCACCAATAGCCGAACGACAGCACGAACCCGAGCCCCATCACCAGGCCGAACCACTCCACGCCCATGGGATTGGCGCTCGCGGAATCGAGATGCCGCCACGAGCTGGACCAGGCGCCCGGCGCGTACCCGGCGTTCGTGGCCACGGTGCTGAGCTTCGCGGTCAGTCCGTCCCAGCCTCCCACGTCCTTGAGGCCCAGCAGCACGAGCGGCAGGAATCCCATCACGATGAGGAAGAACTGCAGCACTTCATTGTAGATCGCGGATGTCAGGCCACCCAAAAAGATGTACGCCAGCACGATGGCGGCCGAGAGGATGACGCTGGTGTGAAAGCTCCAGCCGAGGATCAGCTCGAGCAGCTTGGCGAGCGCATACATCGAGATGCCGGACGAGAACACGGTCATCACCGCGAAGGTGATGGCGTTGAAGCCTCTGGTTTTCTCGTCGAAGCGGAGTTTCAGGTACTCGGGGACGGAGCGGGCGCGGGAGCCGTAGTAGAACGGCATCATGAAGATGCCGACGAACACCATCGCGGGGATCGCGCCGAGCCAGTAGAAGTGACTCGTCATCATGCCGTACTTGGCACCCGAGGCGCCCATCCCGATCACTTCCTGCGCGCCAAGATTCGCCGAGATGAACGCGAGGCCGGCGATCCACGCGGGGATCGACCGGCCCGACAAGAAGAAGTCTTCGCTGCTCTTGACGAAGCGCCGCAGCGCCCAGCCGATGCCCAGGACGAACGCGAAGTAGACACCGAGAATCGCGTAGTCGATGGCGCTGAGATGGATTTGTTGCACGGCGGCTTAGAGGAGGTATCCCCGCTTGAGCAGCGAGCGTCCCGACGCCGCCATTCCGGCGGGCCCCGGCAGGTGGAATTTCAGCGAGTCGGCCATGCGGTCGTAGATATTGAACAGCACGCAGGCGTGAATCGCGTCCTCGATGGCGGCATCGCTGACGCCCGCGGCGCGCAGCGGCTCCACATCGACGGGGCGCACGTCACCGGGCGTGAGCGTGAGCTTCTCGAGGAAGCCGAGCGTGGCGCGCAGCTTCGCGTCGACCGGTGCGGTGCGCCAGTCGTTCAGCACGGCCTCGACCATGTCGTCTTGCTTGTCCCGTCTCAGGGCCATCGACGCGACCGCGCCGTGAGCCCCCGTTCAGAAGAGGCATTGATTCAGACGTGAGGTAAACGCGGCGAACAGCTCGCGCTCCCCCACGCTCCATTCCGACGGCCCGCGCATCACCGCCTGCGTCCAGTCGCACATGGGCTTGCCCCAGAACTCGGGCCGGTACATGAGCGTCTTCACGATATCGGGAACGCGGCGCATCCCGACCAGGCGAATCAGGATGAGCTTGAGCTTCTCCGGGAGGCGATGCCCGTGTTCGACGGCGCGCAACCGCATCAGGGCTGCCCTTGCGTTCCCCCTCTCCTCGAAGAGGAGAGGGGGTCAGGGGGTGAGGACTCGCGGAGGCGCATCAGTCGTCCTCTCGGCCCTCGAGCGCAGCCATCCCGCGCTCGAGACGTCCCAGCGCGGCACCGACCACCGCGGCCGCCGTCACCTCGAACAGCACATCATCGGAGTTCCCGGCCTTCTGCAGCGCGACTACGTCTTCGTCGGTCACCTTGTACGCGTGCTGCGCGACTTTATCCACGTAGTTGCCGAAGGGCGCCGGAGCCGGCGCGCCACTGCGCTGGCTCGCGAGGCGTTCGGCGCGCGCCATGACCGCTTTGCGCAGCTCGCTGGGCGTCTTCCCTGGGCCCGAGACTACAGCGTCGCTGACAGCCTGCACGAATGCCTCGTATCGCATGCCTCTAATGTATCACCTCAAAAACGGCCTCCAGACCCTCCATGGAGTTGGGTCCCACGAACACCCGGAACGTGCCCGCCTCGACCACCGGCTTCATGTCCAACCCGTAGAACGCGAGGTCCCGCGCGGCGAGCAACAGCTCTATCCTGCGCGCTTCGCCGGGCTTGAGCGTCACCCGGCGAAACCCCCTCAACTCACGCACAGGCCGAGCGACGCTCGCAACCTCGTCCCGCACGTACAGTTGCGCGACCTCCGTCCCCTCACGCGTTCCAGTGTTCGTTACGGTTACGACAACGCTGAGTGTGTCGGTCGGGCCCAGACGCACCGGGCCGGCCTGAAGATCGCGCGAGCCGATCGTCGTGCGAGAAGCGATCCTCAGGTCGCGGTACGTGAAGGTCGTGTACGACAGGCCGTAGCCGAATGGGTAACGCGGCGTGACGGGGGCGTCGATGTACTTCGATGTGAACTTGTCCGCTGCGGGGGGGCGGCCCGTGTTGCGGTGATTGTAGTACAGGGGGATCTGTCCCATGGCGCGCGGGAACGTCACCGGCAGCCGGCCACTCGGGTTCACCTCGCCGAACAGCACCTCCGCCGTCGCGTTGCCCGACTCGACCCCCAAGTACCAATCCTCGACGATCGCGGGCACATGCTCCGCGGCCCACTCGAGGATCAGCGGGCGACCATTCATGAGGACTAGCACGACCGGAGTGCCGGTCGCCGCGACTGCCTCGAGCAACTGCTGCTGCACGCCGGGGAGACCGAGGTACGCGCGGCTCGCCGCCTCACCGCTCATGTCGTGACGCTCGCCCAGGACGAGGATCGCCACCTTGGCGCGTTGCGCCGCGGCGACCGCCTCGGCGAAGCCGGCGGTGGACGGGTCTTCGATGCCGGCACCCTGCGCGTACAGCACCTGCGTGCCCGACGGGACGCGGGTTTTGATCCCCTGGAGCACCGTCACGACGTCTTCCGGCTTGCCGTCGGTATGCCAGGGACCGAGCGGATCGAGCTGATTGTCGGCGAGAGGCCCGATGACCGCGATCACCGGCGTGGCGCGGTCCAAGGGCAGCAGACTGCGGTCATTCTTCAGGAGCACGATCGACTCGCGTGCGGCGCGCCGTGCGAGCGCGCGAATCTCGACTGGGTTCGGCGCCACCGGCTTGAGCTGCGCCACGCGCGCCTTGGCGCGCAGCACGCGCACCACCGCCGAGTCAACTACGGCCATTGGGATCCGGTTCGAGGTCACCAGTGGCGCAAGCGTTTCGATGTAGATGCTGCTTTGCATGTCCATGTCCACGCCGGCGGTGAGCGCCCGCCTCCCCGCTTCTTCGCGCGACCCGGCGATCCCGTGCGGAATCAATTCCGCGACCGACGTCCAGTCGCTCACCACCATCCCGTTGAACCGCCACTCGCGCCGCAGCAGCGTGTCGGTGAGCCACGCGTTGCCCGACGCCGGCACGCCACCGATGTCGTTGAACGCCGACATCAAAGTGGCGACGCCGGCGTCCACTGCCGCCTTGAAGGGCGGGAGGTACACCTCGCGCAACGTGCGCGGCGAGATATCGGCGCTGTTGTAGTCGCGTCCTCCTTCGGCGGCGCCGTAGGCCGCGAAGTGCTTTGCGGTCGCGAGGATCGATTCCTGGAAGCCACGCACGCGAGCCGCCGCGAGCAACGAGCCGAGGTACGTGTCTTCCCCCGAGCCCTCGGCGATGCGGCCCCAACGTGGATCGCGGGCGATGTCTACCATCGGCGCGTAGGTCCAGTTGATCCCGGCGGCCGCGGCTTCACGTCCCGCCGCGCGCGCGGTCGCTTCGGCGAGCTCCGGATCGAACGCGCCTGCCTCGGCGAGCGGAATCGGGAAGATCGTGCGGAAGCCGTGGATCACGTCGAGCCCAAAGAGCAATGGGATCTTGAGACGGGACTCGGTCGTCGCGACGCGATCGACGGCGCGGGTGTTCTCCGTGCCGATCACGTTGAAGAGCCCGCCCACGAGGCCGCGGCGCACCAGCGCCGTTTGCTCCGGAGACGCTTTGCCGCCGGCTGAGAGGAGGTTCAGCTGGCCGAGTTTTTCTTCGAGGGTCATGCGAGCGAGGAGCGAGTCGATGTGCCGGTCGGTTGCTGTTTGTGACGCGGCGCCACCGAGCGGGAGGAGCGTGAGCAAGGCGATAAGCGGCGTGTAGCGTGGGCGCAACATGACGATCATCTCCTCG
>DATHDT010000446.1:0-2286 GCA_035318905.1 Gemmatimonadales bacterium
CGCCGACGCCACCAGGGCGAACGCCAACGCCCCAGCATCGGTGAGCAGGTGGCCCGCGTCGGCGAGCAGGGCGAGCGAGTTTCCGATCAGCCCCGCGATGACCTCTCCGACCAGCAGTGCAAGCACGAGGCAGAGAGCGACGGTCAGGGCGCGGCGATCCGTGGCCAGGCGGTGTGAGTGATCGCTATGCGTCCGTAGAGGGTAGCCGCCCCGCCAGGCGAACTCTCTCTTGCGTCTACGGCTTAGGCTTTCCCCATGCGTCTCGCTGCTTACCGACTTCCATTGCTCGCAGCCGTGGCCGCGCTGGCGCTGCTACCGACGGCCTGCGGCGGCTCGGGAAACGCGTCGGCCCCCGCCGGCCCGCCGCCCGGAGCCGGGAAACAACTCTCGAACGCGGACTGGCCCCAGGTCGTGGACAACCCCGACGCGTACAGAGGCGCGACCGTCGACCTGGTCGGGCGTGTTTCCACGGTGCAGAAGTCTCGCGATGGACAGTTCCGCGGGATTCACGTCTATGCCGACGCGACGAACAGCCAACTGGAGACGACGATCATCACGCGCGCGAGCTTGCCGCTGCTGCCCGACGACTATGTTCGCGCCCGCGGCATCCTGGAGGGCACGCTGCAAAGCGGCAGCACGGCGGGCATCGACCTCCGCGGGCCCGTCGTCATCGCCTCTCAACTGCGGCCCGCGACGTTCGTCGACGCGGCATCTCCGGCGCGCCAACGCCTCCGGGCGAAGCCGTACACGGTCTACAACGTCACCCTTACGCCTTACCGGATCGACTTCGCCGCCGACGAGACCCGCGTCTTCCTGCGGATCAAGAACGCCACCGACTACACGATTCACTACAACGTGGCGCAGAGCTACCTCCTGAACGACGGGATCCGCATCCGGCCACACCCGCATCGGAGCTATCCGCAGATGCCGGCAGACCTGTTCCCCGGTAGCACGGCGACCGGGGTCACGACGTTCCGCGCGACCACCCCGGGCACGGTGTTCAAGTTCGTCACGAGGTTCAGCAGCGACGACATCAAGGTCGGCAACGTGGGCGTGACAACGCCGATCATCTGGACCTGGACGTTCTGAGCCGAGGCCTGGCGGCCTAGCGAGCTCAGAAGGTTGTGCGCCCTTCGCGGCCGGGGGGCGCCTGCCTAGCTGCAGGCGCCCCTCCGGCTGCGACTCTACGCGGCCTCGTTCACGGCTCTCTCGTAGAGAGCTTTGCCGCGCTGCGGACCGCGTTGGGTCGCAGCCGGGCCGAGGGCGCCCACACGCGCGGCGCGAACACCCGCAAGACCATCAGCGGTGTACGCGCCGGGCGTAGGCGTGGCTAGGAAAGTGCCCCGGTGGACGAGCTGCTCGCGAACCTCGAGGTACGTCTCGCGAGCAAGCCCGCCCGAGCCGGGGAAACGTGGACCGCGCAGCGAATCGCTCTTGGGTAGCGATCGCGCGGCCCCCGCTCCAATCTGCGCAGAACCATGAGCCAGCAGGGTCGAGGCACAGCGCCGACCGACCCGGGACTCGGGCTCCCGGAAGGTCAGCGCTGTGTTCTCGGAGTTACTGGTCATGGGTTGCTTCTTTCTCCTTTGGTCCTTCGTCTTAAGCGACCTTGATCTTCGCCTTGAGGGTCATGTGCTGATCGACCCAGGCGCTGTTGTTGACAACCGCGGGGCCGCTGGTGGCCGCGCCGCCGTTGGCGCTGGCGCTGGCGTCTCCGCCCGTGCCCGAGCCACCCCAACCCTTTTGGGTTGTGTTCAGCGTCGTGTCTCCACCCGTGGCGTCGCTCGTGCCACCAAGGACAGCAGCGTCTGCGCTGGAGCCCTGGTTGCCGCCGATGGCGTCAGCGCTGTTCACGCTGGAGCCGACCCAGCCACCGTTGGCGGCGTTGCCACCGGCGGACGAGGTTGCGGAGCCCGAATTGGTGTTCGAGCCGCCTGTCGCGGCACCCGTCGTGTTGGAGCCCGACGTGTTGGTGCCGTTCTGCGTGTTACCGCCGGTCGAGGCGGAGCCGGACTTGGCGTTGCCGCCGTCAGCCCAACCGCCGTCGCCGCCGATCGACTTGGCCTCGCCGCCGGCACCGCCGGTCGCCGTGTCGCCGCCAGCCGATCCACCGGTGGTCGTCGAGCCACAACCCGCACATGCGTGCGCGTTGCCGCCGTCGCCACCACTTGCCTTACCGGTGTCGTTCGAGCCGCCGGTGCCTGCACCCCCGGTAGCACCGCTACCGGAGTCGCCACCAGCACCGCCCGTGGAATTGGCGTCGTTGCTCGCTGCGCCGCTTCCGCC